>JAFTEG010000187.1 GCA_017453765.1 Selenomonadaceae bacterium | reverse complement strand
GTTATTCCTCCGTCGATAACCTTCGTCGTCTACGGCTCCGTTGCAGATACTTCAATCGGCAAGTTGTTTTTGTCCGGCATTATGCCCGGTCTTATGATAGGTGTTGCGCTAATCGTCGTGTCACTTTGGACAACGCGCAATATGCAGATTGAACTTTTGCCTAAAGCGACAATGGCGGAGCGTTGGGCGTCGTTCAAAGAGGCTTTCTGGGGCTTAATGATGCCGGCAATAATTTTGGGCGGCATTTACGGCGGTATCTTCACTCCTACCGAAGCGGCGGCGGCGTCCGCAGTGTACGGCTTATTCGTAGGATTTTTCATCTACAAGACGCTGAAACTTAAAGACCTTTACGAAATTTTTGTAAACTCCACAACAACTACGGCGGTCGTTATGTTCATCACGGCTACGGCAAGTTTGTTCGCGTACATTTTGACACGTGCACGCCTTGACTTGGCGATAAGCGACGCTTTAACCGATATCACCGGCGGCAACTACATAATGTTCTTGCTCATTGCAAACATTGTCTTCTTAATCGCAGGTTGCTTTATGGACGCGACATCGGCAGTTTTAATCTTCACGCCGCTGTTTTTGCCGGTTGCACTGTCACTCGGCATTGACCCGATTCACTTCGGCGCGGTTATGGTTTTGAACTTGTCAATCGGTCTTGTCACGCCGCCTGTCGGTATAAACCTATTCGTAGGGTGCGGCATTGCGAACGTCGATTTAAAAGAAATTTCAATGGCGGTTATCTCCTTGATAATTGCCTGCTTGATAGTGCTAATGCTTGTAACTTACATACCGCAAATTGCATTACTGCTTGTGTAAAGCCGGTATAAATTTTAAAGCGGTATAAAGTTTAAAGCCGGCGTAAAGCAAGTTTAAAAAAGTTAATGTTGGTTTAAAGATTTAAGGAGGTTTAATCCATGAAGAAAAAGACTGTGGAGGAACTCAAGGCGATAGCGAAAGACCTTCGCAAAAAAGTCGTCACCATGATTTACGAGGCGCAGTCCGGTCATCCCGGCGGCTCCCTTTCTGCGGCAGAATTTGTAACGGCGTGCTACTTCAGTGAAATGAATGTGGATCCGAAAAATCCGAAATGGGAAGATCGCGACCGTTTTGTACTGTCGAAAGGTCACGTCTGCCCGATTCAGTACGCGGCACTCGGTACGCTCGGCTTTTTCCCTGAAGAAGTTTTGCACACACTGCGCAAGGAAGGTTCGCCGTTGCAAGGTCACCCCAATATGCATTGTCCCGGCATCGACATTCCCACCGGTTCACTCGGTCAAGGTTTTGCCTGCGCGGTAGGTATGGCTATTGCGCTTAAGCTTGACAAGAAATCTGCGCGCGTCTTTTCGGTACTCGGCGACGGCGAATGTCAAGAAGGCGAAATTTGGGAGGCGGCGCAAACTGCGAATAAGTACGGTCTTGATAACTTGACTATCTTTGTAGACACGAACAATTTGCAGATTGACGGCACCACTGATGAAGTTATGCCCAACTTGGATCTCGGCGCGAAATTTAAAGCGTTCGGCTTTGAAATTTATGAGATTGACGGCAACGACATGGCGCAGGTTGTACACGCGCTGGACGAAATCAGAATGCACAGTCACAGCGGCAAGCCCAAATGCATTATCGGTCACACCACGAAGGGCAAAGGCGTCTCTTACATGGAGAATGTCGCGTCTTGGCACGGCACCGCGCCGAATAAGGAAGAGTACGAACAGGCTATTAAAGATATTGACTCCGATTATTCGTTTAAATAGGGAAGAGGGACTAGGGAAGAGGGAACAGTATAAAAATTCTAATCTCTAACCCTTAATCGCTAAAAGCTAACCGCTAATTTGAGGTGAAATTTATGGAAAAGAAAGCAACCAGAAACGGGTTCGGCGAAGAAATTATCGCGCTCGGTAAAGAAAACAGAAACGTCCTCGTCGTCGACGCGGATATCGGTAAATCCTGCAAGAGTGACGGATTCAGAAAGGCATTGCCTTCACAGCACATTAACGTAGGCATTGCGGAACAAAACGCGGCAGGTGTCGCGGCAGGTATGGCTACTTGCGGAAAAATTCCCTTCGTCGTCACCTACGCCGTATTCGGTTCACTGCGTATGTGCGAAATGATTCGTCAAGAAATCGCCTATCCTAAACTCAACGTGAAAATCGCTTGCTCACACGGCGGCGTAACTCCCGCGAATGACGGTGCAAGTCATCAAGCTATCGAAGACATGGGCGTACTGCGTACCATTCCGAACATGACGGTTATCATGCCTGCGGATTATTGGGCGGCAAGAAAACTTACTCGCGCCATTGCCGAAATGGACGGTCCCGCGTTTATCAGATTCACCCGCGATTCAATCCCCGTCATCTATGACGAAAATACGCAGTTTGAAATCGGCAAAGCTCACATTGTGCAAGAAGGTAAAGACGTTGCGATTATTGCAAACGGTGACACGGTTTACCTTGCAATGGAAGCGGCGAAAAAACTTGCCGAAGAAAATATCTCCGCCAAAGTCGTCGACATGCATACCATTAAGCCGCTTGACGTTGACGCCGTGAAAGACTGCGTTGAAAAAATCGGCAAGATTGTAACGGTTGAAGATCACAACATTTTGAACGGTCTCGGCTCCGGCGTCTGCGAAGTTGTTGCGGAAATGGGCAAAGGCAAAGTTAAGCGCATCGGCATTCAAGACAGATTCGGTGAGTCTGCACCGTACGAAAGACTTTTGGCGAAAAACGGCATTACCATTGACGGCATTGTCGAGGCGGCTAAGGCGCTTTAAAAATTAAAAAGTCACATAAAATTTAGCGCTACATAAAATTTAACGCTACATTAAACTTAAAGCAAAAAAATAGAGCGAAAATATCGCTCAAGAAAAAATATACTTACAATCGGAGGATTCTAATATGTTTGACTTCAAAGATCAAGTTGTTATCGTAACCGGTTCCGGCTCCAAACGCGGCATTGGTCGCGGCATTGCAAATATGTTCGCAGAGGCGGGCGCGCAGGTTATCATTGCCGATATGAACGAACAGGGCTGCAAAGATACCGTTGCCGAAATTAAGGCGGCCGGTTACAAGGCTGACGGTTTTGTACTCAACATTGCCGACGAAAAATCCGTTAATGAGTTCGTCAAAAACGTTAAAGACAAGTACGGCAAAATTGACGTCCTCGTAAACAACGCCGGTATTACACAGCGCGTTACGGTTCACGACATGACGCTTGACGATATGAAACGCGTTTTCACCGTAAATATGTTTGGCACCTTCCTCATCACAAAGGCTGTTGTCGAAGTTATGAAAGAGGCGAAGTACGGACGTATTGTCAGCTTGTCCAGCGTCTCTGCAAAACGCGGCGGCGGCGTATTCGGCGGCGCGCATTATTCAGCGTCGAAAGCGGCTTTACTCGGCTTTTCCAAAAACCTTGCGCGTGAAGTTGCTGAATACGGCATAACCGTCAACTGCGTATGTCCCGGCGCCATTAACACCGATATCCGCAAAAATATGAACGGCACGGAAGAAGACGACAGAAAACTTGCTCAGGATATTCCGATGAAACGCATTGGCGAAGTCTTTGAAGTTGCCGGACCGATTGTCTTCCTTGCGTCGAAAGAGGCGGGCTACATTACGGGCGAAGATATCGACATTAACGGCGGCTCCCACATGGACTAAGATTTAATTAAGGATTAAGG
>JAFTEG010000186.1 GCA_017453765.1 Selenomonadaceae bacterium | reverse complement strand
TTGATATACTTTTCTGCAGATTTTTTGAAGGGAGCGATTTTAAATGAAGATAGGTGTTATAAGCGATACGCACGGCTACGAGGGACGTTTTGTAATGGCTTGCGAAAAATTTTTTGAAGGCGCCGATTTAATTCTGCACGCAGGTGACGTACTTAATCACGGACCCAACAATCCCAACTGCAAGGGCGATGACTACGCGCCGAAGGCACTTGCAAACCGCATAAACAATTCCGAAATTCCGATTATAATTTGTCGCGGCAACTGCGATTCTGAAGTAGATCAAATGGTTATCAATCTGCCGATTCAAGCGCCGTATGCTTACGTTTACGCGGGCGGTAAAAGAATTGTCTTGACGCACGGTCATACCGTTATGACGGACGAAGAAAAAAATTCTATGGCGGAGCATCTTAAAGCCGACATTTTCATAACCGGTCACGTCCATAAAAATGTTTTGGAAAAACGCGGCAATACAATTTTTCTAAATCCCGGCACGCCGTCACCGTACCTTACAAATCGCGAAGACAAAAAAACTTCCGTCGCCGTTATCACCGACGAGGATATTAAAATTTTCGACCTTGACAGCGGCGAAGTGCTTATGGAATTAAGAATTTAGGGAACAGGGATTAGTGAAGAGGGAACAGATTTTTCCCGCTAATCTGCCTGCCCCAAAAGAGGCGAAAAAAATGAGCAATCAACTGCGTATAGAAAAATTGCAGGAACTTATCAAGCAAGAAGTCGGAAAAATGTTGCTGATGGATATAAAAGACTCACGCATAGGTTTTGTCACGGTGACAGGCGTCGAAATGACGGGAGACCTGCGCGAAGCCAAAATTTATGTCAGCATTATGGGAAATGACGAGCAGATTAAATCGTCATTGGAAGGTTTAAACTCGGCGTTGGGATATATTCGCCGCGAAATCGGCAGGCGCATTAAAATTCGTTTTACGCCGGAAATTTCTTTCGCGCTGGATAAATCCCTTGACTACAGCGAACATATTCAAAAACTTTTGTTGAAGGTTCAAGCTGAAGAGAGGAGCAACGGTATTGAAACTGACACTGAAGGAAGCGGCGGAGAAGTTAAAGGCGGCTGAAAAAATTTTAATAACCGCGCACATACATTCCGACGGTGACGCACTCGGCTCAACGCTGGCAATGTGGCTGGCTTTACGCCAACTCGGCAAGGACGCGCAGATTTACATTGATGACGAACTGCCGTCAAATTTATCATTCCTGCCGCACTTCGACGCGATTAAACGTCCCGCGAAAGGTGAAAAATTTGACGCCGATTTACTTTTGGTATTGGACACGTCCATTGACAGAATCGGTAATATCAGAAAGATGACGGACGCGCCGATTTTAAATGTAGATCACCACGTCACGAATAACACGGAAAATGAGGATTTGTACCTTGAACCGGACGCGGCGGCGGCGTGCGAAATTGTTTTGGAATTTTTACATGAACTCGACGTGAAAATTACGCCGGATATGGCGACGTGCATTTATACCGGCATTGCCACTGACACGGGATTTTTTAATTACTCTTCGACAAAGGCAAGAACTTTTCGTGCGGCGGCGGAGCTTGTCGAATGCGGCGCGAAACCTAACTTTGTT
>JAFTEG010000185.1 GCA_017453765.1 Selenomonadaceae bacterium | reverse complement strand
TCTTCATTGAAAAGACCGGTCACACTTACCAGCAGAAACATCAAGAAATTGCCGACATAATTTTACAAACGGTGCAAGATTGGACAAAGTGAAACGTCCGTCTAAATAAAAAAATCCCTCGACTAATCGGTTGAGGGACTTTTTATTTTATCAGTTTGCATTATTTTAGTTTTATGAGTTTGAAAGTTTGAAAACGATATCACTCGGCGTACTTTGTGAATTTGGTCAAGCGTCCGAATACGGCGAAACATTTACGCGCACGCTTGGGATTACTGTTCGGATCGTTAAGCGTAATTGCGGCGTTTGAACCGACAGACTCTTTGCCGCGATTCGCAATGAAATTCATATGCAATTCGACTTGCGGCGCGTCCTCGCCCATTTTGTAGTAGACGCCGGCATTATTATCAGCGTATGGGCTGACTGCGGCAAAAAGTTCGTCTGTCAAAGTTGAAATGTCATTTTTCTTGGGATTAAATTCAACTTCGACGCCGAAAACATTTTCCAAACTGCGCGGCTCGGGGTTGGCGTAACTTGAAACGTTTGACGCGCTTATAGTGCCGAAAGTCACGTTGACGACGCCGGGCAAGTCTACGAAGATTTTTTTCAATTCGTTGAAATTGCCGCCGCTGAAATAAATTTTTTTCGTGTACAAACTTTTCACCTCGATTAGGGGTTAGGGGCTAGGAATTAGGGATTAGTCAACCGTAATTAATTCGTAATGCTTATTGCCCATTTTCAATTCTTCCATTGCCGAAAGTTGACGCAGACCTTTACGACTTTCAATTCTCTCGCGCAGATCTTTACTGTCCGGCGCGGCGTAAACCAAATCGACGCAGGCTTGGTCAATCGCCAAAATATCTTTCGACGCAAGAATACCGATATCCTTCATTGTAGGTTCAGCGGCTGAAGTTCCCGCGCAGTCACAATCCACGCTCATACGCCGCATTATATTTATGAAAGTTATATGCTTGCCGAAGTGGTCACAAATCGCCTTGCCGCTGTCCGCCATAAGCTCCATTAGCGGTTCTTCCAAAATCCATTTGCCGTAAATTTCTAAGCCGTGAACTTGGCGTTTACCCGTAGCACCGGACGCGCAACCTATCGCAATATTTTTCAAACTGCCGCCGAATCCGCCCATTGCGTGACCTTTGAAATGCGTTAAGACTACGAGAGAATCATAATTTGCAAGGTGACTGCCCATAGCAACTTCCTTCAAATGCAAGCCGCCGTTTACGGGGAAATTCACGTCGCCTTCTTCGTCGATAATGTCAACTTCGCAAAAATCCCAGCCGTTTGTCTTCAACGTGTCACGATGCCGCGCAGTTGTACCGCGTGCGCCGCCGTAAGCCGTGTTTGCCTCGATAATCGTGGAATTTGGAATTTGCGCTTGAAAAGGTTTGACCATTGCCGGAGGAATTATATTTGGTCCGTGCGGCTCGCCGCTGTGAAGTTTAATTGCAACTTTGCCGCTGATGTCTTCGTTTACCAAATTGTATATTTTTATCACATGGTCGGCGTAAATTTTTTTCGTGAAGTAGACTTTAGCCTTTTCGACGGAATAATTTTCAGCCGCGTCCGCTGATTCTTTCAACGTCTCACTTTTAACCGCCGCAGACTTAG
>JAFTEG010000184.1 GCA_017453765.1 Selenomonadaceae bacterium | reverse complement strand
AGTTCCATTTTTGCCAAAGACATTGTATACCGCGTCGGAGTCAGCTGTGAGGGCATCGCGCAGTTTGGTTTCGTCAAGGGTAAGTTGACCGTACAATCCCGTCGTGGAAATACCGATTTTGTAAATGCTGTCGTAATCGCCGCCGTCGCTTATTGTATTAGTTACGGCGTTACGAACATCATCAATAATTTTGCGCAAAGTTTGGTCGTGATACCGCATGCCCGACGTGGCGTTTTCTTCCCACTTTTTAATCTGGTCTTCAGTCATTTCAGCTTTCTGCGCGTCAGTGAGCGGTTTATAGCTACTGTTTGGCGATTCGCGGTAGGCATCATAAATGCTGTCCAAAAGTTCGTTGTAGCCTTTGACGAAAGATTTAACGTTTTCGACAATTTTTTCTTTGTCTTGGTCGACGTTGACTGTAATAGTTTTGTCTTTATCTGCTGTGACATTGCCGATATTGTACGTTACGCCGTCGGAAAAAACGCTGTTTTTGGCTGCAGTAATACTTTTGCCGTCGATGTTGACTTTGGCATCTTTGCCTATAGCTTTAATGCCTCCGGTGGTGGTGGTATTTTCGCCGGATCCGGTAGTAGTAGTAATAAAGCTTGACGAGTCGGTGTAGTCTTTTTCAGTTCCCCTGTCCCTTAAGTCCAAATCGGCTAAAAATTTCGCCGTTGTAGTGTCGCTAGTGCCAATATTAATTTCGTTAGCCTCGCCGAGATTTTTTTGGAAAAACGAAATGTAACCGTTATCATTATCATACGTCATTTTAACGCCGGTTGATGAGGTCTTGCCGTTCACTGTGGAAACCAATTCGTATAAAGTTTTATCGGCACTAACGGTTATTGTTTCACTGTTAAGCGTGAAACTTACGCCGCTCGAAAGTCCCAAGTCTTTTAATTTTTTATCTCCGGCTTTTACCAAAGAATAATTAGTTGTAGTTGTAGTTGTAGTTTCAGCTCCTGTTTCAGGGTCTGTTGTTGTAGTTGTAGACGGCAAATCCCAGTTATTTTTAGTGCCGACAAGATAAGCATTCGTCGCGGTTTGTTCGACTTTTATGTAATGCGGACCTATTGAGGCATCTGCATTTGCTTCAGCCGTCAAATTGGAATCGCTGCTTGTCGCAGTGCGCGCATTCATGTTGCCTGAAAGTTTGTAATCGGTAAGTTTATTTAAGTTGAAGTCATTAATTTTATCATAAATATCGAGGTAAGCTTCTTTTTTCCATTCGTTTTTGGTATAGGTCTGTTGCAACTTGTCAAGCTGATTTTGCTTGCTCATCATGCCGACTTTAACCATAGAGTCAATGTCGAGCCCCGAGCCGGACAGACCGTAAATTCCACCGACAGCCATTTTTTATCCCTCCCTGGGAATTTTAAGAAACTGTCGGCAAATCTCTTTTACGTAATTGCGTACCATGAAATTCACCGACAGTCTGAAAAAATTTAAATCAATCGAAAAATTCGACGCGACCAACAGCGCGATTAAGCGATTTTGTCAAGAAAAGCGCCGATCCAAATTTTGGACTTAATCATATTGTTGACCATCTCTTCGGGCGGGAGTTCTTTGATAACTTTTCCCGAATCTTTGTCGACGACGGCAACAGACATCATATTAACCTCTTTGTGATACTTAAATTCAAGGTTGCTGTTGGCGCGCTCCATAGCCTTATTGAGCTCTTCCGTCATATTTTTGGTAGCCTTTTCGTCCATTGAGCCGGGCGCCACGTACTGATGTTGCTGCTGATCTTCCTGCTGTTGAGCGGGAATTTCCGCCTTTTGAGTCGCCTGAGGTTTAACGGGCTGACTTTCCGTCTGTACACCGCCGACGCCGCCGCCGATTACTGCGGTATACATAGCGTCTTGAACACTTCCTGCCATGATATTCACTCCTCCTTAAATTTACCCCCCGCAAAATTTTTACGGGCATGAGCCGCCATTCCTGATTGGCGTTTTATTTCAGAGGCAAAGCGTTGTGCAAATCGACATTTGCGATTTGCGCGGCTGCCTTCTGATTTTCTTCCTGAATTGCGCGGTAAATTTCCCCGCGATAGATTTTTATTTCTCTTGGCGCGTCAATAGCAATGCGCACGTTCTCTCCTTGAACTTCAACAACATTTATGACGATGTCGTCGCCAATCATTATCTGTTGACGCGGTTTTCTCGTCAAAACCAGCATTCTTT
>JAFTEG010000183.1 GCA_017453765.1 Selenomonadaceae bacterium | reverse complement strand
GTCCTTTAAAAAGCCTTCGGTTGAAAGTACGGTATGCGAATGACCCAAAAATTTTTTCAGCGTTCGTGCTTTGCCGGCGCTGTCCGTAAGTATCAGCGACTTCAAAGATTTTTTAACTGCCATAAAAAAAACAATCCCCTTTAAATTTAGGGAACAGGGATTAGGGAAGAGGGAACAGTATAAAAATTCTAATCCCTAACCCCTAGTCCCTAACCCCTAGTTTCTGCTATATTCATCATCTTTGTTAATAATAAGATTTTTTAATTCAAGTTGTAAAAGCACGGAAGAAATTTCATCGGGCAGTACATCCTCAACCGCCATTAAAATTTCGTCAACGGTAATAAAATCGCCTGAAGGTATCGCGTCAAAAACTTTTTTCTCGACGCCTTCAAGCTTTGCAATTTCATCATCAATATTTTTTCTGCCGCTGATATTTTTAACATCGCCGACATTTTTGATATCGCCGATAAATTTATTATCGCCGACATTTTTATTATCGCCGACATTTTTTTCAGCGGTAATTTTACTCGGCGGCACGTTGTAATATTCCAGCACGTCAGCGGCATTTTTAATCAAAATCACGCCGTCCCTTATGAGTTCGTGACAGCCTACGCTTTTATCTGAATCAACTCTGCCCGGCACCGCGAAAACGTCACGACCATAATCGCCGGCATAACCGCACGTTATCAACGCGCCGCTTTTATGTCCCGCCTCAACCACAATGACGCCGCGCGAAAGTCCCGCAATAATTCTGTTTCGCGCTGGAAATGTTTCTGCGCTGGGTCTTTGACTCGGTTTGTAATCAGTCATCACGACGCCGTTTTCCGTAATTTCGTGAATTAATTTGGCATTAGGCATTGAAAAAGCGTAGGCAATGCCGCAACCTAAAACTGCAACCGTCCTGCCGTACTTCATCGCGCCTTTATGCGAATAGCTGTCAATTCCGCGTGCCGCCCCGCTTACAATGGTAAATCCTGCGGCGGCAAGTTCCTCTGCAATTTCCTGCGCGACTTTTTTACCGTACTCGGTGTTGTCTCGCGTACCGACCATTCCTATTCTGTTTGCGAAAGGTTCAAGCGTACCGTAGTAATAAAACACGGCGGGCGGCGATTTAATTTCTTTCAAAATCGGCGGGTAGTCATCATCAACGATACTGCAAATTTTAATTTTTTCTGCCGCGCAGTAGGTGATTAATTTTTCGACGGCATAGGGATTTTTTTTGCGAAACTCCAAGAAAGATTTTAACACGTCCTTAGGCAATCCCGCCTTTTCAATGTCACCTTGCTCCGCCGTCCAAACGTCTTTGGCACTGCCGAAAATCTGAATTAACTTTCGCACTCTTGCACTGCCCAAACCTTTAGCCGCGCTTATGACTGCAATGTAATATTTTTCCAAAATTCCACTTCCGTAGAGTTGAAAATATTTTTAGTGTCTTGATTCTGCCTGTACGCAAAAATCGCGTTTAAAAATTTTGGATTAGGTACCGCCGAAACTCTGTAAACCTTTTCGCCTTCGTAGTCTTCCGGCAAATCTTTGTACGCGTCGGAATTTGTAAAGTTACGCCACTCATCTTCAAGCGCGCGAATCGTCATAATAAATTTTTCCAAAATGCTTTCCGGCGTATCACTTTCAGCGTTGGAGCTTGAATCTGCGCGGGAATTTTTTTCGGCGGCATTTGAAGATTTATTTTCGGCAGTTGACGCATTTTCAGAAGTTGCAGATTTATTATCGGCGGAAATATTCTCGGCGGCAGGTGAAACATTCTCGGCGGCAGTTGACGTATCACCTGCAGACATTTCAGCACCGGTTGAAATATCGCCGGTTGAAATATTTTCACCTGCAGAAATATTTGCAGAAGTTACAGCCGCGTCACCGCCGATTGAAATATTTTCAGCACCTGCAGACATTGAACCGCCTGCCGAAAAGCCGCCGCTGATATTGGCAGAGGCACCTTGACACGCGGCAATTTCGGCGCTTGCTTCAGCCGACGCCTTGACCATTGCGCGGGTAAGAATTTGCCGTGCTTCCTGCTTGGTTTTAGCGCCTTTCAATTCGGCTTTAAGTTCTTCGCGTGCATCTTCGGCGTGTTGCGCCTTTTTGTAAAGGTCTTTGTCATTGACGCGCAGAAAACCTAATTCTTCGTCGGAAAGTTTTTTGCCGTTCATCAACTTTTGCTTAATCGTACGAAGACGCGCGGCTTTAACTTCTTCGGCAGATTTTTTGCACGTCTCACGAATCTGATCAAACATTGTCGACTTTGCAAAGCTTAAGTTACCGTTACCATCCGTGATACGCTGACCGGTTTTGATTTTGTAGTTTGCGGCGAACATTAAATTTTTTTGCTTAAGGTACGAGCCGACCTTTCCAATAGCCATTAAATCCATTTTTAAAACCTCCTTGTTTTTGGATTGACATTGACTAATCTTTAGCCCCTAATTCCTAGCCCCTAACTCCTACATCTCGCCGATAATTCTGACTTCAGGCATAAGCGTGACGCCGTGAACTTCCATGACGCGGCGCCGCACTTCTTCAATCAAATTTAAAACGTCCTGCGCGGTAGCACGACCCGCATTTACCACAAATCCAGCGTGCTTTTCAGAAACCATTGCCCCGCCGACCTTTAAACCTTTCAAACCGGTTTTGTCAATCAGCGTGCCTGCGAAATATCCTTCGGGACGTTTGAAAGTACTTCCGGCGCTGGGAAATTCCAAAGGCTGTTTACTTTCGCGCCTGTACGTGAAGTCCGCCATATTATTTTTAATTTCTTCGCAATTTCCATGCGCCAAATTCATTTCGACTTCACAAATAGCGCAACCGTTTTGCTGAAAAATACTTTGGCGATAACCCAAATTTAAATCGGCGGCATTTAAGGTGACGACTTCGCCTTCTTTTGAAATCGCCGTGACTTTGGCAACGATATTTTTCATTTCGCCGCCGTAAGCACCCGCGTTCATATAAACCGCGCCGCCGATACTGCCGGGAATGCCGACCGCAAATTCAAGACCGCTCAAAGAATTTTCTGCCGCACATTTTGAAACGTCCTTTAAAAGCGCTCCGGCGTCCGCAAAAATTTTTTCGCCTTCAACGCGAATCTTGCCGAAAAATTTGTCGCTGAACTTAATTACGGCGCCGCGAATGCCTTTATCCAAAACCAAGACATTTGAACCGTTGCCGAGAATCGTGTAGGGGATTTTAAAATCGTCGGCAAGCTTTATGACGGCGGCAACTTCCGCAATGCTTGAAGGAAAAATTAAAACATCAGCCGCGCCGCCTATCTTAAATGTAGTCTGTTCACTCATCGGCGCGTGAAAAATAAATTGTTCGCCCTTCAAAATTTCGGCGAGTTTATTTTTAAATGCGTCCTCCCAATCCATTAATAAAAACTTTCACTCCTCAAAATTACCTGTAAAATTTTTCCTTCATTTTATGATAGTCAATGCTAAATTGTCAAAGACTTTTTCAATGCGCAATTTAATGCGTAAGGCGCAATGCGCAATGAGAAATTAGATTTTAATTCTAAATTCTACATTCTTAATCCTTAATCCTTAATCCTTAATCCTTAATCCTTAATTCCTCTAAAAGGCGGCACAAAGTCTGCGAGTCGTTTACAACATAATCGGCAACAAAAAAAGCGGCGTCAACCCGTCTGTGAACACCGCCGTAAGCTATTGAAATGTCCGCCGCCTCAAACATCGGCACATCATTGAAACTTTCACCTATCGCTATAACTTTTTCGCAAGTTTTCTTAAGCTGAGCAATGGCAAAATCTTTACGCAAAATCTCTGTCAAAATCGGTACGCCGTCTTTGTTAAGCGTGCTTGTGGAGGAAAAAAATTCACAGCCTAATTTTTCGGCAATGGGATAAATCCAGCAGTCCAAATTTCCCGTGACGACCGCGCAGTTATTTTTATTGTCGCGAATGAAATTAAAAATCTCTTCGTCCAATTCCACCGCATCCATAATTTCGGCAATGCGTTTCGACGGAATTTTTTTCAGTACTTCGTAGCGCAGGCGGAAAGATTTTTCAAAGGGAATTTTGCCTTCAAGCGTCAATTCGGTTAAAAATTTCATCTGCGCGCAAATGCCGAGTTCCCTTGCCAAAATCGGCAGTGTCTCAACTTTTGTAACGGTGCCGTCCAAATCAAATGCAAATTTTTTCAAAAGACTGTCCCGTCATTTTTCAAAAAGTTATCCCGTCGAAAATATCATTTATGTTTACAATGCAGTCGTCAAAAATTGAAACTTTTATGTCGAACTTTGCCGTCGCCTTTTCTTTATCGTTAAGCTCTTCCCATTCGTCTTCGTCATAATAAATATATTCGTCATCAAGCTGAAATTTTCCGTCGCGCAAATGATACACCGTAACAATTTTTGCCCAAGGATCTATAATCCAATATTCCTTGACGCCGTTTGATTCGTAGATATCTTTTTTTATCGTCAAGTCATTGTTACGCGTCGACTTAGACAGCACCTCAACAACCATGTCCGGTACGCCGAAAATAGCTTTTTTCCAGTTGATTATGTTGGCATTTTCTTTCGTGACAACTGTCAAATCCGGTCTGAAAAGATTTCCGTCCGGCAAATGAACGTCAATGCTATCTGTAAAAACATTCCCATTTTTGTGCTGACGCAGATAAAAACGTATTGACGCATAAAGTCCACCCATAACGTTATTATGATAAGCTCCTGCTGAAGGTGCCATAAATTCTTCACCTCTGATAATTTCGTACGATTCATATAAAAGCGCGTCGTTAATCATTCAGCTCATCTCCCTTCTGAAAATTTTTTTAATCCTTAATCCAACCGAAAATGTCATCAACCTTGATAAATAAATCGTCAAAAATTGAAACTTTAATTTCAGATTTTAACGCGTTTTTTTCTTCTTCGCTCATTAGTTCCAATTCATCAGGACTGCATTTAAAATATGACTCATCAAGTATAAATTTGCCGTCACGCAAAATGTAAACGTCAACTGCCTTAGCCAAAGGGTCGATAATCCAATATTCTTTGACGCCGTTTGATTCGTACGCGTCCTTTTTTATGGTCAAGTCATTTTTACGCGTCGAGCGGGAGAGCACCTCAACAACCATATCCGGTACGCCGCGAACGGCGCCTTTCCAATTTAATATGCCGGCATTTTCCTTCGTGATAACAGTCACGTCCGGTCTGAAAAGATTTCCGTCCGGCAAATATACATCTATGTTATCAGTAAAAACATAGCCGCACTGATTCAAATCTACGTAGTTAAAAATTCGTGAACTTAATCGCATTATTATTCCGCTATGATTGAGAAACGCCATAGCCGACATAATTTTTTCCCCCTCGATAATTTCGTAAGGCGCGTAGAAAAGCACGTCATTAATCATTCAGCTCATCTCCCTTCGACAAGATTTCAAAAAGACTTTTCATTTAAGCCATTTGGGTTTTTGATTCTCCAATAAAGATTTAAAAATTTCAACCAAAATCGGCGAGTATTCCCCCACTTCTGCAAGTGGGGGAGGAATCGCCGGTGACAGGTACTCGCAAGTCCTGCCCCTCCGTTTCCGGAGTTTGTTGCCCTTCGCCAATGTTATAATCGCTTGCCGTAATCGGTCACTTCAGGTTGACTGTTCCTACCCCTCAGAACTGTTTACAGAGCCTGCACAGAGCTACAAACTAGAGCATCATTCGTAGGTGTGATAACGATAATAACGTAGTCAGTAAAGACTTAGGCTAGTCAATTAGAGCTTTTCAAGCTCCCGCCTCTATAGGCGGCGGGTTATTGACTAGTAGTTATCTTAAAATTTTTTTCCGAACCGGGATAAAGATAAACCGGCTCTCCAAATTCCAACATCAGCGTATGTGAACCGATTGAATCTGTTATACACTTAAAGCGTTTCAAAAACACCCTGAAATTGACGCCATTGCCGTTGCTTGTCTTGAAGGTTGGGAAAATGTTTTAACTTTTGCGTACGTAAAAATGTTACGGAATTTCCGACGTGGTGAACCGCAGCTCAGGGACAGCCGTGCCGTCTTTTTTTTATTTTTTATTTTGAATTTATAAACAAGCCCTAACCTATCATAATTGCCTAAGATTTTTTCACTGAATAAGCAAATTTAAAAATCTTGCAAATTCAAAAATCTTTCGAGACAATACACCATCCACTTTTGATTGCCGGTCATTTTATCCGTGCAATGCGGAATAAATTCTGCGCGTACGGGACCTTTCCAATTTTCAAACCATTCATTGACAGGACGCGGCATCGGCGTTTTAGGCGCAATATCTTCATTCGGAAAAAGTTTTTTGAAGACCTCGCGTACAACGTATTTTGAATCGCCGGCGCGTATTCTTGCGTAGTCAATCGGCTCTGCCAAATATGTCATGGCGTACGGCGCAATAAACTCAATCCCCGCAGTTTGGCAGGCATTTACATAACTGCCCAATGACTCTTGTTTAAAATATTTATTTATAAAATTATGTCCGTCAATGTGTCCGTCGACTTCAAATTCTTTAAAAGGTTCAAGCGGCATTTGAGGAGCTTTTAAAACTTTGTACGGCATGATGTATGAATATCTGTCTACAAATTCGCCAAAAAGCCAATCTTTAGACAAAAGACCGTCCATGCCGCCGAAAATTATATCGGCGTTTTCGCCAAATATAAACTTTTGATAGCCGTCTGCCAAAACCTTTTTCGCCGCAATATAAATTTGCGTTTCAATGGAATGAATGGGAGCGCCTTTGTGCAACATCAATTCATCTGCAACGGAGTCAACATCTTCCCAGTATATGTCCACCACAGTATGTTTAAGCCCGCATAATTCGGCAAAGTGCGCGGCGCGCTCGGATTCGTCCACAACTTTTTTACCGGCTACAAGGCAACGAAAAGTATAGGCTTTAGCACCTCGCGGCATAAATTTTGCCAAAATTGCAGAGTCAATACCGCCGCTTAATGCAAGCGCCGCCTTTCCGTCTTTCGTGGCATTTTCAACCTGCATTTTAAGACAATCAAGCAATTCATCAGCCGTCTTTATGGGAGTGCGCTCAAAATCCAAGTTTACATTTCTAATCGGCAGACCGAAATTTTTTTGTGAATCGTAAACATAACGATACATTAAATATGAACTCATACAAAAATTTTTGTCAACCATTAATTGCGCCCTCCCGCAATGCTCTCAATGTCTGATTGAGAAGTGTGGAGCTGGTATTCTTTGTGTACGGAAAGTAAACGACGCGAACGCCGACGGTTTTAAATTTCCTTTCCAATTCTTCCCAGCGCTCCGACTTATACCAATCGTCACCGACAAAAAGCACGTCGAAATGAAGTTTCTCCCACATTTCAAATTTATCCAAACTCTCTTGCGGAATGGCGGCATCAACATACTTTATACTGCGTACAATTTCGATACGCTCTTCAAAGGGAATGACCGCCTTTTTGTGTTTGTATTGAACAAGCGCGTCAATCGTCACGCCGACAATGAGTTTGTCACAAAGTCCTTTGGCGTTTTTCAGCAAATTAAGGTGACCGATATGAAAAAGGTCGTAAACGCCGGTAGTGTAGCCTATAACCATAATAATCCTTTCAAAAAATTACATAAGCTAGAGGATGTTTGTAAAATCAAACTTTATAAATTTTTTTTTACCTACTTTCTTTTGGCGCAAAAGAAAGTAGCAAAGAAAACATGTCCGCAGAAGCGACATCACGTCGCTTGCGCGGACGGGCGCGCGTCCTTGCGCGCCCCGCCATAATTGCAACGTTTACGAAATTTGCAACTTTTTCAAATCTGAATTTACAAACACGCCCTAAAACTTTACATATGCTAAAAATTTATACGGTATTAAAGTTACCGGTTAAAGCAACTCTTGCGAAATGGTTTTAAAAATATATTCGCTTGCAGTCATACCGTTATCCTTCACGTAATTGCAGTACTTATCAAAAAAATTTCGGCGTTCATCGTACATTTCGTCCTTGCCGTCAATAAAAATCTTTTGAATCAGCCCCTCTATACCGTTTAAATCCTTGCCGTCAACACGATAAACAACCTTCATCAATTCATTGCTTAAATCATTAAATTTTTGCGTCTCTCGCGTTAAAAATATCATCGGCTTATGCGTATACTGATATTCGCCGATAAAAGACCCGCTGTCCAAAATCATACCGTCTGACGTTGCAAAAATATCGAGGAAGTAAGCGCCGGTTACAAGCTTTGCATTCGGTAAATCATCCCACGCCTTTAAATATTCTTCAAACGCCTTGTCGGAAGGGAATAAACCGGACGTAACCGCCGCCGCGAAAAGGTGCGGGTGAGGCTTGATAATCCAAGAAGTCTCAGGGTGCGCTTTGGCGTATTCGTAGAAAAACTTATAATTGTATCGGAAGGTTGAGTACTTGACACCGCGATCATCAATCGTCCAATGCGGCGCGTAAATAATTTTCACTGCATCTGGACGCGCCATTTTCCATTCAAAATTAAATTTCGTCTCTTTGTCAAAAAAGCTGTCCAATCTCGGATAACCGCTGTAATAGGATTTAACCGGTATATCGCAACTTTTTTTATAAGACTCCATATGTTCTTGAGTGTCAAAAAAATATTTCCACAAAACGTTAAATGGCGTATTCGAGGTACCGGTTACGTAAGTCCAATCAGATACATGAAATGAGTAGGGGATATTCACCAACAAAGTGTCCGGCGTAAGTGAGTATAAATGAAATGCACGGGGATAATGATTAAGATATGGACGCAAAAAAATTATAATGTCCTGTTTTTCAATCGGCGTATTGAGATTATCAATACCGATAACGTTTATGCCGCGCGATTTAAATTGCTCAACACCGTGCCGAAAATCTTTTTGAACGTTACCAAATGAAAGTTCTGTTTGATTTAAACATAAAAAAACCGTAGCTTCAAAGCGTTCATGTTCGGCAAAGTAATTATAAAGTTCGTCGCCGCACCACATCGCCGCGTTGTCGGTAACGAAGGCAACTTTTATTTTATCTTTGCGCCGAATTTTTTCTACCGTTGTCCGAAAGACGCGCTCCATTAAGTCTGTGTAATTTTTCTTCAACAAAACGCGCGAAAGGTTGTAGAAGTGTTCGTAACTTTCATGACAGAGATTGTCAAAAGGTCGAGTCATACTCTCTTTGACGCGCGTCATTTCGTTAAACATATTTTCTAAGCGTTCATTTTCCCACATGTAAAGGTCTATAAGTCGATTGAGACGTTTCAGTTGATCTTCAAGCCGCGAATTTTCGCGTTTAAGTTCATAATTTTTTTTGTATGTGGAATTTAAAATGTCAAAAATATATTTTGCCTGACCGGTACTTTTACCGAATGTCGGTAACAATGCTGCATTTACCGTGCTGTCCAATTCATCATTAAGTTTATCATAAAACGGTCTGATATGCGTTTCAATCGTGCCGGACAAAAGTCTTTCAATAAAAATATTTCGCTTAATCTTATCTTCGGCAAACTGCTTAACGTTCGGCAAGGCTCTTTCAAGTTTACTCGCCATAGTCAACACGGCTTTAAAGGCTCGCTTTATTCTGTTGTAGTTGTAGTTCGTCATGGTAGTGCCGCTGTGTCTGCGGTAAACGTAAAAGGAATTGTGCATTACGTAATATTTTTCGGCGTAACAATAAATTTCAATCGTGAAAAGTTCATCTTCAGAGATTATCGCTTCAAACTTAATTGAATGTCTTTTTAAAAATTCCCTCTTGTAACAACAAAGCCATACCGTCGTAAAATTGCCGTGATTATGATAATGCTCCACGAGGCGATAATATTTATCCTCTTTTAAAAATCCTTCCGTGTTATACCTGTCCCAAATTTTTTTCATTTTGCTGACTTCAATGGGCTTGTCGTCATCTTGATACGTGACAAAGTATCCGGCGGCACGTATGACGTCGGCATCGGTTTTTTCGGCAACTTCATGAATTTTTTCAAGAGTATCAACCATTATTAAATCGTCGCTGTCAAGAAAATAAATGTACTTGCCGAGAGCATTTGCAATACCATTGTTTCGCGCGGGACCTTGACCTTGATTTTTTTCTTGTCGAATAATACGAACTTTTTCATTATCGCCGTAGCGTTCGTTGCAAATTTTATATGAATCGTCCGTAGAGGCGTCGTCCACTATTATAATTTCAAAGTCTTTAAAAGTCTGATTTAAAATACTGTCAATGCAAAGCTTTATGTAGCGTTGCACGTTGTACATCGGCACTATCACCGAAAAATACGGCGTCTTTTTCATAACAACATCCTTACTCATCATAATCCAATTTTACTCATCATAATCCAATTTTAATCATCATAATCCCAAGAAAAAATATCATCAATCTTTACAACTAAGTCATCGAAGATTGAGACTTTAATTTCAAATTTTGCGGCAGCTTTTTCTTCGTCGCTTAAATTTTTCCAATCATAATCGCTGAACTTTGTATAAGAGCCGTCAAGCTTGTACTTGCCGTCTTGCAAAATGTAAACGTCCACCGATTTCATGTAGGGATCTACAATCCAATATTCCTTGACGCCGTTTGATTCGTAGGCGTCTTTTTTTACGGTTAAATCTCTTACGCGCGTAGAAGGTGAAAGCACCTCAACAACCATGTCGGGTACGCCGAAAATAGCTTTTTTCCAGTTGATAATGCCTGCGGTTTCTTTCGTTACAACAGTTAAATCCGGTCTGAAAAGATTTCCGTCCGGCAAGTATACATCTACATTATCGGTAAAGACATAACCATTTTTATGGTCAAAAGTATAATCATCCAATACCCTTGCAAGTTTAAATAAAAGCCTGCCGTGTAAAGGATTTGCTGCGGCGGCCGCCATAAATTTTTCACCTCCAATAGTTTCGTAAGATTTATAATAAATTGCGTCGTTCAGCATTTCAATTCACCTTCTTAGTTAGTAGTGAATAGTAAATAGTGGATAGTAAATAATTTTCACTACCCACTAATTCTTAATTTTTAATTCTAAATTCTTAATTGACAACGGCGCCGGTTGAGGCAGAAGTAGTAAGTTTAGCATAACGTGCAAGGTAACCTGTCTTAATCTTAGGTTCCGGCTTAACCCATGCCGCGCGGCGTTTTTCAAGTTCCTCGTCGCTTACTTCCAATTCCAATTTTCTGTTCGGAATGTCAATGGAAATAATGTCGCCGTCATTAATCAGAGCAATGGGACCGCCTTCCATAGCTTCCGGCGAAATGTGACCGATACACGCGCCTTGACTTGCGCCGCTGAATCTGCCGTCCGTTATCAAGCCGACTTTCAAGCCCGCGCCGGTTATCGCCGCCGTAGGATTTAACATTTCCTGCATGCCGGGACCGCCCTTAGGTCCTTCGTAGCGAATAACTACAACGTCGCCGTCATGAATTTCGCCCGCCATAATCGCGTTAATCGCCGTTTCTTCCGAGTCAAAACATTTCGCCTTGCCCTTGTAAACCAGCATATCCTCACTTACTGCGGAGGCCTTTACAACCGCGCAGTCGGGACAAATATTTCCCTGCAAAATCGCAATGCCGCCGGTAGGTCTGTAGGGATTGTCGACGCTGTGAATCACTTCGGGATTTTCAATTTCCGCGTCGGCAATGCGTTCGCCCAATGTGCCGTCAACCGTCAAGGCGTCAAGGTGCAGTAAATTTTTCTTTGAAAGTTCGTGCATAACCGCCGAAATACCGCCTGCCTCTTCAAGGTCTTGCATATGGTGTTTACCGGCGGGACTGAGTTTTGTAATGTACGGCGTCCGCGCAGAAATTTCATCAAACAATTTAGCAGGAAGTTTTATGCCGACTTCATTGGCTATCGCGGTTAAATGCAAAACCGTGTTTGACGAGCCGCCGATACCCATGTCAACGGTTATAGCATTTTCAAAGGCTTTCAGCGTCAAAATGTCGCGCGGCAAAATATTTTTCTTCAGCATATCCATTACAACTTGACCTGCGCGTTTCGCCAAAATTAAACGTGCGCCGTTGTAAGCCGCAGGAATCGTGCCGTTGCCGTCAAGCGCCATGCCCAACGCTTCACTAAGGCAGTTCATCGTGTTGGCAGTAAAAAGTCCCGCGCAGGAGCCGCAACCGGGACAAGCTTTAGACTCAAGCTCCGTCATTTCAGCTTGTGACATTTGCCCTGCCGCGAATTTACCCGCCGCCTCAAAGGATTGACTTACGCTGATATCGCGTCCGTGAAAACGTCCCGCCAGCATGGGACCGCCGCTTACAATTACGGCAGGAATGTTTAAACGTGCCGCCGCCATAAGCATGCCCGGTACAACTTTGTCGCAGTTAGGAATTAAAATCAGCGCGTCAAAGCCGCTTGCCATAGTCACCGCCTCAATGGAATCCGCAATAAGCTCACGGCTTGCAAGAGAATACTTCATGCCGGTATGTCCCATTGCAATGCCGTCACATACGCCGATAGCGGGAAATTCAATCGGAGTGCCGCCTGCCGCCGCAACGCCCAACTTCGCCGCCTCTGTTATCGACTTCAAATGCATATGTCCCGGAATAATTTCGTTAAACGAATTGCAGACGCCGATAAGCGGGCGCGAAAGTTCATCTGCGCCGAAACCGTTTGCATGAAATAAAGACCTGTGTGCGCAACGTGTCGCGCCTTTTTTTACAATGTCACTTCTCATTTGATTTAAGCTATCCTCCAAAAATTTTAGTTAAGAGTGAAGAGTTAGGAGTTAGGAGTGAAGAGTTAAGAGTACTCCTCACTCTTCACTCTTCACTCTTCACTAATTTTCTCAAAATCTCGACAATCAAATTAACGTGCGGCGTCACCGTGTCAAGGTGAAGACGCTCTTTCGTGCTGTGTATAAATTCATTCGTCGTGCCGATTGAAATAATATCAAGCGCAGGATTTTTCTTGACAATATGACTGCATTCAAGCCCCGCATGAAGTATTTTAATCTGCGCGTCAACGCCGTTTTGAATTTTAAAAACTTCCGCCGCAATTTTCGCAAGCTTGCTGTCGGGATTAAAATTCCACGCCGGCGAATACGTGCTAAATGCCACGTCAAATTCAGTCAGCCGCGCAATGGTTTTGTAAAGCGTTTCAAGCTCGACAAAATTTTCGTCAATGTTTGAACGCGGCATAACCTGTACCGTAATTTTATCGCCGGTGCGAACAATGCCTAAATTTGCGGACGTCATTACAAACTGCGGCTCGGTACCGGACATTTCATAAACGCCGCTGTGTAGCAACGTTACAAGGTCAAGCGTGCTTTTAAAATCTTCAGCGCTGAAAACTTCTTGCGGCTTGTCGACGCTTTCAACGTCAATTTTCAAATTCACTTCGCCGATAAAACTTTTTTTAACCTGCGCGGCAACCTCGTCACAAATATTTTTCACGTCGGCTAAAGGCAAGTCAGTCAAAATCACCGCGTCCGCCGTACTCGGTATGACGTTCATAGCCGTGCCGCCGGTGATACTTGCAAGGCGAATGTTTCTGCGCAGATTTACCGCACGCAAAACCTTAGCTAAAACTTTTACGGCATTGGCACGGTTACCGTCAATCTCTTCGCCGGAATGTCCGCCGCGCAGTCCCGTAACTTTAATTTTCAGCGCCGAAAAAGATTCTTCTGCGTCGACAAATTTAATTTCGCGCGTGAAGTCGGCACGAAAATTTCCTGCACTGCCAACAACAATTTCGTCAAACTTTTCACTGTCGCAGTTAATGACAAACTGCGCGTCGTGCAAATGATCCGCGTTAAGATTAATCGCGCCGCTCATACCTTGTTCTTCGTCGACGGTAAAAATTAATCTCAGCGGACCGTGCGGCACGTCTTGAAATTTGCCGTTGAAAAGATTTTTAGTAATGTACAAAATTTCGGCAATGCCCATACCGTCATCGGCGCCCAAGCTTGTACCTTCCGCAGTTAAAAATTTTTCATCGCGCAGAAGTTTAATGGGACTTGTCAGCGCGTCGAAGTCGTAACCTTCATCCGCCACGCAAACCATATCCATATGAGCCTGCAGAATTGTAAGCGGAGCATTTTCATAGCCGTCACTTGCCGGAATTTCGGCGATAAGATTTTTAAATTTATCCTGCGTCACGTCGAATCCGAGTATTGCCAGGTGCTGATAAAGATAAGCGCTGACTTTTTCTTCGTGCTTTGAAGGACGCGGAATTTCAGCCAGCTTTTCAAATTCAGCCAATACGCCTTCCAAAATTTCATCTGACATTTAATCACCTCTTTCTTAATGCGCAATGCGTAATTGGAGCTAATTTTTATTCTGCGCCGTTTTAGTAATTGCGATTAAAATTTTTAAAATTTCAATGCAATCATTCAAGATACTTTCAGCCTGCGCCTTAGTCAAATAATTTGTCTTTTCAAGTAATTCGAGCCAATATTCGGTTTCACTTGCCTCTTTCATAGCAATATGCATTTTGGCATTAAAATCTGCCTTTGATTGAGCGCGCGCCACTTCTCTGACGTTAGCGCCTATGCTCGTACCACTACGCAGTAATTGCTTTGAAAGTACATATTCCGATTTTTCGGTACAAAGATACTTGTACAAATTCACAATCCTTATTGCAAACGCTATACTTTTATCGGCAATAGCGTTTTGCCTTTCCATAATTATCCCCGTTCATTATTCATTCTTAATTCCATTACGCATTACGCCTTACGCCTTACGCATTAAATTACGCATTACGCATTACAAGTCGTTGCAGGTATTGACCGTAGTCATTTTTGGAAAGCGGCTCGGCAAGTTTTAAAAGCTGATCCGCGTCAATGTACTTCATGCGATAGGCAATTTCTTCAATGCAGGAGACTTTCAAGCCCTGCCGCGTCTGAATGGTCTGTACGAAAGACGCCGCCTGCAAAAGTGATTCGTGCGTACCGGTATCAAGCCACGCATAGCCTCGCCGCATTTTTTCAACGCGCAGATTTCCGCGTTCAAGATAGACTTTATTCACGTCGGTAATTTCAAGTTCGCCGCGCGCAGAAGGCTTAATCGTCTTAGCCACGTTGACAATGTCTTTGTCGTAGAAGTAAAGTCCCGTGACGGCGTAATTGGAGCGGGGATTTTTCGGCTTCTCTTCAAGAGAGATCGCCTTGCCGTCTTCGTCAAATTCGACAACGCCGTAACTTTCGGGATTGTTTACGTAGTAGGCAAAAACCGTAGCGCCTTCGTCATTAGCGGCGGCGTGACGTAAAATTTTTGGAAAGTCCGCGCCGTAAAAAATATTGTCGCCGAGTACCAACGCGCAACCTTCGCCGTTAATAAAATCTTCGCCGATTAAAAATGCCTGCGCCAAACCTTCCGGCTTAGGTTGAACCGCGTATTTAATTTTCAAGCCGAGTTGCGAGCCGTCCTTTAAAAGCGCTTGAAAAAGATGCGAATCCTGCGGCGTAGTGATAACCAAAATTTCACGAATACCGGCAAGCATTAGCGCGGACAGAGGGTAGTAAATCATCGGCTTATCGAAAATCGGCATTAACTGTTTTGATACAACTTCGGTCAGCGGATAAAGCCGCGTACCGGAGCCGCCTGCCAAAATTATTCCCTTCTTTATCATAGCGAATACCTCCACTAAGTTTAATTTGAAATATTATTACATTGTTTTGGAAAATTAGCAAGAAAAAAACTTTCTAAGCTCACGTTTAATTTAAGTATAAGCACAAGTTTAATTTAAGCATAAGAACATGTTTAATTTGAATCGGCGTTTATAAAGCGCCTTGACTTAAATTTTTTGAGTAACTATAATCAATTTCAATTTTTTATGTGAAAGGCAATTTTAAATGGAAAAATTCAGCGCGTCTTACGGCGGCACAAAGGAAAATTTTATTGTCAATGTCTCAAGTCAAACGCCGGTTGAGGAAAATATTTTTTCGGTGCTTTGTACGGTTCAAAATATTTTACAGCGCGGCACTCCAACTAAACCAAGTACTTTTCTCACGGTAGATAAAAAATTTGGTGAAATGGATGCGCCGCCGATTTTTTTACCGGGTAATTCTAATTTAAGTTGGAATTCGATTAAAGGCGACGAACAAAATAATTACAATCCCGCCAAAATATTTTATGAAGAAATTTTGTCTGAATACTTAGGCGAGGAATATTCTTTCGTGCAAAGTCTGATTCTGCCGGAAGTAGATTTTTCGGACATTCTTGAAAATTATTCGGCGCTAAAAGGTCAGCAGGTTGATTTTTACCTGCCGCAGACTAAAACGGTTATTGAAATAGACGGCTCAAGTCATAATGATCCTGCGCAAATTTTTAAAGACCGCGCGCGTGACAGCGCGTTGTTGCAAGAAAAAATTTCGGTTATAAGGATAAAAACTTCGGACCTGCGCGAGAAGACAGAAAAATTTTTTGCCGCTATGAACCGCTTAAAATATATATTGAGTAAAAGTGAAATTATCACGGAATATAAACAATGCCGGCAAATTTCGTCGAACGACAGGCGTGTACAATTTGATTCGGTGATTCGTCTGCAAATGGCGTTGCTTGAATACTTCAAAAAAAATGCGGAGGATTTGTCCGCCGAGATTTTAAAAGTAAAGCTTGTCGAAAGCGACGTTGAAAATTTTGAAGAGATTTTTAAAATTGCCTATGAAGATTTATCGCATTGGATTGAAAATGTTGCGCAACTTGCAAAGATAAATGTGACGTTGCCGACTCTGAAAATTGTTAAACGCGCCGTCAGTGACGCCGTGACTTTAGATTTTAAAATATTTCAACGCTACACCGATTCTGATACTTTTTTCAACGCGGAAGTGAAAAAAATTTATGTGCGCACGGATTATTTTCCGCAAAAAAATTATTACCGTGTAGCGTCGGCAAAGTCAATCGAGTATAAATTCACTGCCGCAGATGAAATTAAAGACACGGCGTGCTTGAAATTTTTTCTGAAAAATTTTTTCGGCTACGATGATTTTCGCGAAGGACAGCTGGCGATAATAAAACATATATTATCGCGCAACGATACAATAGGAATTTTGCCGACCGGTACGGGAAAATCACTTTGCTACCAGCTTACGGCACTTCTTCAACCGGGATTGACGATAGTCATTGTGCCGCTGATTTCTCTAATGCAGGATCAGCAAAAAAGTATGGAGGAGAAAAGTATAAATCGCGTTGCTTACGTTTCAAGCGCAGTCACCGGAGCGGAAAGGGAAAAATTTTTGACGCAGTTTGAAAACGGTCAAGTTCAATTTATGCTGATATCACCTGAACGCACGCAGAATTTACTCTTCCGCGAATATTTAAGCCGCGCCGACGTGAATTTTAATATGACAATGGCGGTTATTGACGAGGTGCATTGCCTTTCCGAATGGGGTCATGATTTCCGCGTTTCGTACCTGCGACTTATTCCGACGATTCGCAAATACTGCAAAGACAGCTGTCTTTTAGGTCTTACCGCGACGGCATCGCAAGCCGTGTTGAATGACATTAAAGCCGAATTTGACGACGACGGCAGCGGCGTAAAGGCTCTTGCGTCTATGGACAGATCTGAATTAGTTTTTGAAAGAATTATTGTTGCAAATGATTTTGAACGTGACAGAAAAATTCTTGAGATTATCAATGAAAACAGCGGGACGTATACCGATTGTCACGGCGTCGAAAAAAATTGCGTCGGTTTAATTTTTTGCTTAACGATAAGATCATATAGAACCAACCCTTCCGTCGAAAGAATTGCGCCGATGATTGCCGCAAACTTTGATGGCAGTGTGGAAAGTTTTTATTCCGAGTTGCCGGACAAAAGAGAGATTCAAAACAGATTTATGGACAAAAATTTTTCCGGCGTCATGGTTTGCACGACCGCTTTCGGTATGGGTATTGACAAGGAAAATATAAAGTACACGATAAATACCGCACTGCCGAAGTCCATTGAGGAATTTTACCAGCAGGCAGGACGCGCGGGACGTGACGCCGATAAATCTCAAAAATCTCACTGCTACATTTTGTACAAGCCCGAAGCTGAAAATTTTCCCCAAGCTACGATTGACAAAATTTTTAACATAAATACCGACGCCGACTTAAGAAAAAGACTTTCCGCAAGCTTGCAAGGCGATTTAAACAGCGTAATGTTTTTTTGGAATTTGGAAAAAGATACGGTCTCTCAAGAATATGAAAATATTCGTCAAGTTTTGGAAATGTTGCACAAAGAAAATACGCTACTGCACTTCAACCGTGACAGCGAGTTAAAAAAATTTCAAATTGTCCTTTACAAGCTGACGCTTTTGGGAATTGTACGCGATTGGACGGTAGAATATGAGACGCTTGCAAGAGGTACTTTGAATGTCGATTACGTCGGCATTGACGAAGAGGCGGTTAAAAGTTCCCTGCTGAAATATATTCACAAATACGACAATGAATTTACCTTCGACGAAACCATTACGCGCTACAAAAAATATCACGACTTGATGAAAGAGTTTGCCGAAAAACCGATTAAAGCGCTCTGCTACGTCTTGATAACGTGGACAAATAACAATATTATGTACAGCCGCCTTCAATCCATATACAACATGATGAATTTTTGTTCCACCGAAATTTCGGACGAGGAATTTAGAAAAAAGATTAACGACTTCTTTAAATACACGGATCAAGTTGTTTTATTTGACTCCATTGTACAGCGTCCGCGTGCATATGAAAATTGGTTTGAAATTCTTGAAAAAAACGGCAAAGTCATAAATCCCGCCAAAGCCTCAAGTACGGCGACTTCCCTTTTGCGTTACCTTGAGTCCTACGGTCAAAATACCGGCTTGAATTTTTTAAACGGCATGCTTAGACTTATTTGCGATGAATATGAACCGAAAACGGATTGGCGGCTGACCGACAGCTTAAAAAATATCAAGGAGAGTACAACGCTTGACGTGCAGAAAAAAATTTTGGACAGGACGATACATATTGCGCAGAATTTTGACGACAAAAGAAAAAGTATGTTAAGCCAAGCAGTCTTGAAAGTTTTTCCCGAACGCCGAGAAGAGATTCACTCTTCGCTGAAAGATTCGTATTCTCTTTCCGTGATAGTTGACGAACATACTTTGAAATTGAAAAAAATGTTGGAGGCAAGTTTTAGTGGATTATTTGGAAAATCTTAAACAGTCTATCGGCAATTTTGAAAAAGAAACAGGCAAACTTTCAAAAATTATCGCGCTTCTTGACGAGGTAACCACACTGGTTGCGGAGGTAAAAAAAGAAAAAGCGGCGTTGATAGAATCAGCCGCACGTATTGACGAATTGAAAAGGCAATTGAT
>JAFTEG010000182.1 GCA_017453765.1 Selenomonadaceae bacterium | reverse complement strand
CCTGTCCGAGAGTCGGAGAAGATAATTTGGCGTGCATGAAAAAAATTCCGGTCAAGGTAGTTATGAAGTACGTAGACGAGCTTTTAAAAAAGTACGGTCAACCTGCTGAAAAAATTCCGCGCATTTACGGCGCCTATCAATGCCGCGTTGTAAGTACGGCGTTAAAGCGGTAGTCGGCGGTTGCCTTTCAAGTTTCATTTTCAATCAGCCAATCTTGTAGCAGAATTTCTTTCAAATTTTTAAACTCCGCCAAATATTCTGTACGTATTTTTGAAATTGTTTCCGTACTCTTTTCAGCGTCATAAGTGTGTATCAAGATAGTTCTTGTTTGTAAAATTTCCAGCCAAATTTCTTCGTTTGACAAAATCCCTGCGCCGTAAGCCAATGACAAAATTTTTCTCGGTGACGCAATTTTTTCGGGGTTTAAGCCGTGCAATTCCAAAATTTCTTTCAAGACTTTCCACGTCTGTTCAAAACATATTTCAAAAAGTGCAATTATCCCTGTTTTTTCTGCTATGTTTAAAGGCTCCGGCAAATTTGCGCCGATTTCCAAATTGTTCAATGCGCGGCAAAAGTTTTCAAATTTTTTCATACAAAATCACCCCGTCGCGTTCAATCTCTGCCAAAAAATCTTCGCTCAATTTGTCCGCCAAATTTACCACGTCGAACATTAAAAGCGTCGGCGCCTCTTCGTCAAGCTCAAGTATCGCCTTAATTTTAATTTCGTCAATCGTGTAAATCTTATCGCCTTTTTCTTCACGCAAAATTTTTTTCACCGCGTCCAAAATCTTTTCCAAAGATTCTTCCGTCGCATTGTCTATCAAGTCAATTATATCAGCACGTGTACTCATTTTACCGCCCCCGAATCAAAAATAGTTTGAAGTAAATCTGAGCGACCGGCATGCGTTTGCGAAGAGTACGGCAGTATGGAAAGCTCCTCGACGCCGAAAGAATTGTTAATGACGGCAAGCTGTTTACGCTGTTCATTCTTACTGAGTTTGTCCGCCTTCGTGGCAATGACAAGCACGGGAACGTTATTTTCAACCAGCCATGCGAAAAATTTTTTATCGCTGTCCATAGGCGCGTGACGCATATCGACAAGCTGACAGACAAATTTTAAGTTGGGACTTGAAAGCAGGTATTCTTCAATGAATTTCGCCCAAATGCGGCGGTTAGTTTTACTGGTCTTCGCGTAGCCGTAACCTGGCAAGTCAACCAAATGAATCGGCGTGAAATTATTTTTCGACGTAAGATTATTTTCAACCGTAAGATTATTTTCAGCCGTGACATTATTTCCCGACTTCAAAACTGCGCGAAAAAAATTTATAGTCTGCGTCTTGCCGGGCGTCTGTGAAGTTCGTGCAAGATTTTTTCTGTTGCAAAGAGAATTTATAAGAGACGACTTGCCGACGTTTGAACGACCGATGAAGGCAAATTCCGGCAAACTTTCTTCAGGATACTGCGCCTTGCTTACTGCAGAAATTATGTATTCGCTTTTAATAATGTTAATATTTTCATTCAAGTTAATCACCGCTTGCAAAATTTTTGTAAATATTTTACCATACGGCGCAAAGGGGGCGGTTACTTTGAACAGAAAAATTTTTATAACGGCGGCGTCAATTTTAACGTTGACGCTGACAATATTTTCTGCGGCAAGTGCGGCAAGGACAACGGGGCAGTGGCGGCTTGACGCGGTGACGGAAAAACTGCCGCGAGATTTTCGGCTGATGTCGGACGCTTGGCATATTAGTGCTGTCGACTATGAACCGTCACGAAAATATTTGGACACTTTCCACGCGTCGGGCAGCGGTCAACCTACACTTTCGGAGCTGAAAAATATTTATGACGCGCTGAAAGAAATTGCGCCGAATGACAAAAAAATTTATATTGTAGACCTTCGGCAGGAGTCTCATGGTTTTGCTGATGAATATCCCGTAAGCTGGTACGTCGCCAAAAATCGCGCCAATATGGGAAAAAGTTTTACGCAGATTGAAAATGACGAAGAGCAACGCTTAAACAATCTGCGCGGCAAGTCGACGAAGTTTGTACCTTTAGGCAAGTACGACACGAAACATTTTAAGTCTAAGACCTTCGCGCCGAAAAAAATTTTGAGTGAAAAGCAGGCGGCGGAAGCGGCGGGATTTAACTACGTGAGATTTTATGCGTTGGACAGAGCTTTTCCCTCGCCTAAGGTTGTCGACGAATATTTAAAATTCCTCGCGCAGATTGACGACGATTCGTGGCTACACTTTCACTGTCACGCGGGGCATGGACGTACTACGACATTTTTGGCAATGTACGACATTTTAAAGCACCCCGATTTGACGTTGCAGGATATTTTGACGCGGCAATATTATTTGGGCGGTTCTAATTTATACGACGAAAATCACCGCTACGGTATGATTCTTTTTTACAAGTACGCGCATGAAAATACGGCGCAAACATGGAGCGAATGGCTGAAATGTAACGTTTAGCCTAAAATTTTTTTAGAATATTACCGAAAATCCCTGCAAAAAGGTTGCACGGGATTTTTTTGTTGACGGAAAAAAATTTGCGTGATACACTTCAACAAAATTTCATTTTTAGTGAAGAGTTAAGAGTGAAGAGTTTGAAGAGTTTGAAGAGTTAAGAGTTAGTATATACAAGCTAACAGCTAATCGCTAACAAAGGAGTGACGAATTTGCGAAGTTTATTGAAGAAATTATTATTTTTAATCGTCCCCGCACTAATAATTCTGTCGCAAAACGTTTTTGCAATGGCGGAAATAATGCCGCTGGATCAAGTTAAACGCGGCATGAGCGGCACAGGCTACACGATCGTCGAAAGTACCGGAGAAATCGAGCCGTTTTACGTGGATATAGTCGGCTTGACGGATGATCGCAAGGGGTCAACCACAATGATAATGGCACGAGCGTCCGGCGCGTTGATTGACAGAACCGGCGGCGTGTTGCAGGGCATGAGCGGCAGTCCCGTCTATGTTGACGGTAAACTTGTCGGCGCACTTGCCGCCAGTTTTAAAGAAATGAATCCCCGCACTTTTTTAATCACGCCCATTGAAAGCATGATGAAAATTTGGGATATGCCGGACAAACGCGCGCAGGATAAAATTGCGGTAATCAGCACTAAAAAGCCTGATAAAAAAACTGACTTGCAAACCGCAATAAGAGAATTTAAACCTTCCGAAGACATTACGTCTGCCGATGACGCGGAGCTTGATGAATATAATGCGTCCGCCGAAGAAAATAAAACTGCCGATGATGACGTTGACGCAGTTCGCCCGTCCCCTGAAGATGATGAAAAAGCTGTAATGATATTCAGCGGCTTTGATACAAACGGTTTGAACTTTTTGGAAAAAGAATTGTCGCCTTTGGGCTTTAAAAACTTTTTAGCCGCGCCTGCCGCAGGGTCACGCACAAACATTTTGCATAACGCCACGCTTAAACCGGGCGAGGCAGTCGGCGTAGCAGTTGTGTACGGTGATTTTACCGTAGGTGCTACCGGTACGGTGACGGCGGTTGACAACAATAAAATTTTGGGATTTGGACATTCATTCGCGCATGCAGGCAACGTAAATTATTTTATGACTGACGCAAGCGTTTTGGGACCGGTAAGCGGCATGCACGGCAGCGGCGTACGTATGGCAAGCGTCGGCAACATTATCGGTCGCATAAATCAAGATCGTGAAGCGGGTATCTCCGGCATTATCGGCAACTTTCCCACCGTCGTACCAATCACCGTTCACGTGAAAAATAACGCGCTGAATACTTACGAAACTTACAACGCGTCCATTGCGTACAATGAAAGTTTGGTGCCGAAATTCAGCGCCGCCATTGCCTACGCCGCGTTGAGTAAATCAGCTGATTCATTGGAAGAATCCAGCGTAAGCGTTGACTTTAACATTAAAACCAACGTCACGGAAAACGGCTTAATCTCACGTAAAAATATGTTTTACAATGACACGGACGTCGGTCAAGTGGCAATCGTAGAACTGTTACAGGGACTTAATCTCATCTGCTCAAACGTAACCGAGCAATCTGATATTTATGACATTGAAGTCACAATGGAGCTTGACAACGAAAGAAAAACCGCGTCACTTGTTTCGGCAAAGCCTGACAAAAAAGTTGCCAAGCCCGGCGAAACGGTGAAATTTACCGTGACACTTCAGCCGTACAGAAAACCGGTTGAAACTTTTGTAGTTCCCTACACCATTCCGCTTACTGCCAATGAAGGCGCGTTAAATTTGGATATACGCGGCGCCGCACTTGTACCCGTCGCGCAGTCTGCACCTCAAGGCATTGTTATGCCGTCCACCGAGCCGCCTGCAAAAGAATATGAAAAGCGCATTAATGCCTTTCTTAACGCGGCAAGAACTAATCAAATTATCATTGAACCTACCGCCACTCCTCCCGCGCAGAAATCCGAAAAAGACATTAAAAAAGATATTGAAAATGCAAAGAAAGCACAAGAACGTTTAGAGATAGCAAAAAAGCGCAATCAAAAATCCGCGTCGCCGAGTCAGCGATTTGACACGAACTATATAATT
>JAFTEG010000181.1 GCA_017453765.1 Selenomonadaceae bacterium | reverse complement strand
CAGCAACCTTTCAATCAGCAGTCACAGCCGCAACAAAATTTTCAACAACCTATGAACCAGCAGTCACATCCGAATCAAAATTTCCAGCAACCTATGAATCAGCAGGCTCAGCCGCAACAAAATTTCCAGCAACCTTTTAATCAGCAGTCCCAGCCTAACCAAAATTTTCAGCAACCTTTCAATCAGCAGTCCCAGCCTAACCAAAATTTTCAGCAACCTTTCAATCAGCAGTCACAGCCTAACCAAAATTTTCAGCAACAACAACCTGCGAATCAGCAACAAGCTCAGCAAATGCAGCAGGCGCCGATGTCGCCGGAAGAATTTATCGCGCAACAACAAAACGTTCGTCAACAAATGCAGGCGGCGCGTTTGCAGTTACTGCGCCAGCCGATGGACAACACGCCGCGTACAATGGACACGATGAAAAATATCGCGCAGTTTATGTTGCAAAATAAAGAACTGAGTCCGCAAGATTCGGCGACGTTGCAAAATTTCTTGAACAACGCGCAGGAAGGCAGTACGCTTTCAAAAAACGAAATGCGGCACCTGCAGAATTTAATGCGCCTTTGTCAACAAAATATTCCTGCGACGGTACGGCAGGCGGCGGTTCAGCAAAATTTACCGGACTTGCCGCGTCTTTGGTCATTCATGCAAATGTGCGACATGGCGCGCCTTCCCATGCAAATGCCGGGACGCCAATTCCGCCGAATCGGCAAAGACATTACGGACTTTGCAAACTCAATGCGTAAATCCATGAGCGGCGACAATTTCACTTCGCCGGTACAAAATCAGCGCTCCTTCCAAATGATGGTGCCGATTTATTTAAGCGTGAATGAATCAAGCTACCCGACGTATTTAAACGTTTACAATGAAAGTACGCCGGACGGTCAAACAGGTATGATGAAAAATGAAACGTGGCTTAGAATTTGCGTGCTGACTGACAATATCGGCGTGGCGGAATTGGTTTTTCGCGTCTACGAAGAAAATCAGCTTGACATGAGATTTTATTTTTCAGCGGGCGAAACGGCAGGCGTCTTTGCAAATTACGTTGACGAACTGCGCGACAGCTTGAAAGATTTAAATCTGCAACTCGGCGAAATTCGTATCGGCAGTATCGGTGCGACAATGGAGGAATATTAATTGATTAAGGATTAAGAATTAAGGATGTAGAGGGCGGAGGGAAGATTAGCTTGGAGGTTGATATTTATGAGTAAAGTTGAAACGGCGATTGAGTATATGCGCGGTCCGTACAGCTGTTCGCAGTCGATAATGTGCGCATTTTGCGAAGACGCGGGAATTAGCCACGATGAAGCAAAAGAAATTGCCGCTCCCTATTCGGGCGGAAGGAAAATTAAGTGCGGTGCTGTCTGCGCGGCAGAATTGATTTTAGCGGCGAAGTACGATAAAAATACCGCGTCTAAACTTAAAGCAGAATTTCACGAAAAATTTTTGGAAAAGGTCGGCGCCATTAATTGCAAAGAGATTAAAGATCACCAACTGCGAACGTGTATAGGTTGCGTGGAAGATGCCGCGACAATTCTTGAAGAGTTGTTAAAGCGCTGAAAAAATTTTTAACCGAATGTTAATCTTGTATGAAAGAAATTGTTTCGATATAATACCGATAAGTTATTAGCCGTTTTGTAAAATTTAGGTTTTGTAAAATTTTTTGGGAGGTGCTTTACCATGCTTAAAAAGTTTTCAATGCTGATGGTTTTAGCCGTTGCGCTTGTAGTTGCATGCGGTTTTAATCAGCGCACGGAGGCCGCCGAAGTTTTTGTCGGCAATTACAGCGACGGTTCACCGGTTTACCTTCTGACAGAAACGGTCGTCATAAGGAGCTACCGTCCGTACAGCTTTAATTGCCGCGTCCGCGCAGGTTATGACTACTTGAATTACAGTTTCTTTCCGTACAACGGCAGCCCCTTCTACAGAAATTCAGAAGGCTATGAAGGCTACGTAAACGGCGGCTCATCTCCCGTAGCGTCGAACATTTATCATTACGTCGTAAATCATTTTTAATGCTATAAAGTTTCCGCCATATTTTCTTTAGCATAAAAAAAGACCGCCCAGTTACGGACGGTTTTTTTAGTGCCGTTAATTAAAGCTGAGTTAATTTATACGCTGAATTAAGTTTTAATCTGACAAAATTTTAATCTGACTTAAGTGCGCGGCTTGGCAAAAATCATTCTGCCTGCGGAAGTTTGAAGAGCGGACGTAACCTCAACAGAAATCGTCCTGCTCAAATATCTGTGACCGTTTTCAATGACAATCATCGTGCCGTCTTCAAGGTACGCGACGCCTTGACCCGGTTCCTTGCCGTCACGTACAACTTGCACTTTCATGGTTTCGCCTGGAATTACAACCGGCTTTACGGCATTTGAAAGATCGTTTATGTTTAAAACTTCGACGCCGCGCAGTTGTGCAACCTTATTCAAATTGTAATCATTGGTGATAATTTTGCCGCCAACCTTCTGCGCGAGGCGAACAAGTTTTGAGTCAACGCCGTGAATGTCGTCGAAGTCAACGTTCATCACTTCAACTTCCAGCGCCTCATCTTCACGAATCTTTTGCAAAATATCAAGCCCGCGCCTTCCGCGTACGCGACGCAGACTGTCCGACGAATCGGCAATATATTGAAGTTCCTCCAACACGAAGACGGGAATTAAAATCCTGCCTTCCAAAAAGCCGGTTTTACAAATGTCCGCAATGCGACCGTCAATTATTACGTTTGTGTCAAGCAGTTTGTAATTGTGATTCGGCTGATTTTCCGTTTCAGCGTCTTCAACAGCGTCAAGCTTAGCTTTCTTAACTTTAATCAAACTGACTTTAGGTCTTTCAACTTCCAAATTTTCTTCGACAGGTTCAATATTCGCAGTTTCTTCAATCTTAACGTCTGAATCTATTTCAGCGTCTTCAGCTTTATTTTTTGAAAGTTTTTTGGCGGCACGCTCCATTTCACGCGCCTTCATAATTTCTTTGAGCCGCGACATAAAATCAAATGCGCTTGTAATTTCTTTGCGCTTTTTTATTGTTAAATGTATTCCGAGATAGCCGAAAACTATACTGAAAATGATAGGAATGTAGTCACCTACAACGGGAATGCGGGAGAAGGCGTTACCCAATAAATTTGCTATTATAAGTCCCAATGCCAGACCGATTGAGCCGGCAACAACGTCGTTTATCGGCATTTTGCTAAGCTGCTTTTCTACAAATGAAGTAAAGCTCCGCAGTTTGCCGATACAAAACGGCGACACGAGCCACCCCGCAATTCCGCCTAACACTGCGCCGAAAATTATACAGATTAAACTTGCCAGCGTCAGGCGAAAAATGCCCGTGTCCATTTGAAAAAATTCTACAGTGATAATTTCTGCCAAAAGCGGGCTTGCCCATTTTAAAAGCGCCCCGCCGGCTATTACCATTGTCAATGTTATAAAAAATTTCATTACTTTATCCAAAAACGTTCACCTCCCGTTTTGTTAATTTATAAATTTTTATTTTGACAAGCCTAAATCTTCCAAAAGACCGATTAACCCTTTTGCCGCCACGTCCTTTATAATTTTTCCGTCCTCATTAAAATAATAAAAATTCATACAGCTGAAAGAAAACTTTTTGCCGGTAGGCGCCATGCCCATAAATTCACCGTCATGCGTGCCGGAGCAAGTCCAACTTACGGCAACTTTATCACCTTCCGCCGCCATATCGACAATTTCCCAGTGAATGTCAGAAAAACTTTTGCGCATAAAATCTACCACCGACAGATAGCCTTTGCCGCCGTAAAGTTTTTGCGTCGAAATCAAACTTGCAAATTCCGCGTCCGCCGCAATAAGCTCCTCTGCCAAATTTTTGTCGTTCGTATTGATACAATCTTTGAACCGTTCGATATTTTTTTTGTTTTGTTCAATGGAAGTCATATTTTTCACCCCCTTTCGTGTTTTTGCAGTTTAACATAGTTTTATGAAAAGTTTATGATTTTGATTAAATGCACAAAAAAAACCGCTGAATCAAAAAATTTTTGTCAGCGGTTAGCTTGTAACTTTTAACCGGTAGATTTTAGGTTTTAATTCTGTTCCCTGTTCCCTAATTTCTAATCCCTGTTCCCTATTAGCTTTTTATAATCAGCGCGATAAAAATTAAATCCTCGTCACCAATGCTTTCAATGCCGTGACGTTCGCCATCCGCGCAGAAGGTAGTATCGCCGACGCCGACTTCATACGTCTTGTCGTTATCGGTATAAAGCCCCTTGCCCTGCAAAATGTGGTACGTTTCGGTGTTGCCTTCGTGCTTATGGACTCCGAGCGACGCGCCTTTAGGAATGGTGACCTTTGAAAACATTTGGCAATTTTCCGTAGGCTGATTCTGCGGCAGAAGGAATGTTATCTGCACTTCGCCCTTGCCGCCTGCGCGATTCATTGACCAGATGGTTTTGCTTTCTACAATCGGCATTAATTTCACTATCCTTTGCTCTAAATTTTTGGCAAGAATAACATTTACAAATTGCCTTGTCAAGAAGTCATCTACTCCGACTTAAAGAAGTCTGAGCTTGTCCGTACCGCGATTTTAATGAAAAAACTCAAGAAATTAAAAAACGCGACATCCCGCCGTAACAGAGGATATCGCGTAATTTGTATAAAAAATTCTTGGATATTTTTAACGTTTCGAGAATTGTGAAGCTTTTCTTGCTTTTTTGAGACCGTACTTGCGACGTTCTTTTTCACGAGGATCGCGCGTGACAAAACCGGCTTTTTTAAGTGCGGGGCGAAGTTCGGAATTTAATTCCATAAGAGCGCGCGTAATGCCATGACGAATAGCGCCCGCCTGACCTGAAGTGCCGCCGCCTTTAACGCTTGCAACAACGTCGTACTTGTCATTCATTTCAGTCAAAACCAGCGGCTGACGAACGATAAGCTCCAACGTCTTAAGACCGAAATACTCTTCCATTGCGCGACCGTTAATCGTGACTTGACCGTTGCCGGGAATTAAACGAACACGCGCTATTGAACTTTTACGGCGTCCCGTGCCGTAGTAACTTACATTATCCATATTTTTTCACCTCTATCAATGACGCGGTTCGATTTTTACTTCTTCGGGCTTTTGACCTGCGTGCGGGTGGTCTGCACCTTCATAGACGTAAAGTTTTCTGAACAAATCGGCACCGAGTTTATTTTTCGGCAACATTCCCTTGACTGCATGTTCAATTACGCGGTTGGGGAATTTTTTCATCCATTCGCCTGCAGTAGCGTACTTGCCGCCTCCGGGATAGCCGGTGTGATGGAAGTAAACTTTTTTGCGAAGTTTTTTGCCTGTAAATACAGCCTTTGCCGCATTAATTACTATTACATAATCGCCGGTATCAACGTGCGGAGTAAATTCCGGTTTATTTTTACCGCGCAAAATTTTTGCAACTTCCGCCGCGAGACGCCCGACAACTTGACCTTCAGCGTCGATTACGTACCATTTTTTTTCGACACTGCCGGGCTTTGCCATATACGTATCTTTCATAAAAATTTTTCCTCCAAGTACATACTAAAGAACGTCCAAACGTCCGGGGCTGTGAACTTTGAACTGTACGCGCTATAATAATCAAAACGCCGCGCATTGTCAAGAGTTTTTGGGGAAGAGTGATTAGGGAAGAGGGAAGAGTACTCTTCACTCTTCACTCTTAACTAATATTGACAGCGCAATTTGCACTTGCTAAAATTTTTTGATTTTATGTCACTCAAAAATGTTTGGAGGTTTTTACCATGTCAAAATTCAGTGAATTAAAAGTAAAAGCGGAAGTCTGCGAACTCTTAAAACGTCAAGGCATAATCGACGCGACGCCGGTGCAGGAAAAAGTTATTCCGCAAGCACGGTCGGGACGCGATTTAATCGTACAAGCGAAAACCGGCACCGGCAAAACACTGGCGTACTTGTTGCCGACGTTTGAACGCATAAAAAAAATTCCCGTGACGCAAGCGCTGATAATTGCGCCGACACGGGAGCTGGCTACACAAATTTCAAAAGTCGCCGCGCAGATTTCGCCGCTCTATGAAGTTGAAACAATTTTAATTTGCGGCGGGCAGGACGTTGAACGTGAGAAAAGTAAACTTCGACACCTGCCGCAACTTGTCATCGGTACGCCCGGCAGGTTGCTTGACCATTTGCGACGCGGCACGATTAAACTTTCAAGCGCCAATAAAATCGTTGTTGACGAGGCGGACGAACTTTTAAAACTCGGCTTTATCGAAGACGTAGAAAATCTTCTGCGCGAAACGGCGAATGACCGCCAATTAATTTTATGCTCCGCGACAATGCCGGTAAGAGTGCGCCAACTCGCCGCAGAATTTATGAGCAAGCCGCTTGAAATTTTGATTGAGCCGCAAAAAGTCACGCTGGAAAATATTAATCAAGTCGTCGTGAAAGTTAAGCCGGAAAAAAAATTCGCAAGGCTTACGGAAATTTTGGACGCGGAAAATCCGTACCTTGCAATAATTTTCTGTGCCACGAAGGAAGGCGCGTCGAAATTGGCGTTGGAGCTTGCCGCACTGAAAAAATTTTCGGTAGACGAACTTCACGGCGATTTAACTCAACAGCAGAGAAATTTCGTAATGAAAAAATTTCGTGACGCGTCGATACAAATTTTGGTGGCTACGGACATTGCGGCGCGCGGGCTTGACGTTGAAGGCATTACGCACGTTATAAGCTATGACGTGCCGCGTGACGTTGAAACGTACATTCACCGTAT
>JAFTEG010000180.1 GCA_017453765.1 Selenomonadaceae bacterium | reverse complement strand
TCGAGCGAATTTTTGAAAGCGTCGTGGCAATGTTATCTTTCAGCGGACCTGCGTACGGTACATAAGAATCCACGCCTTCTTCAAAGGAAAGTTTAGCCGCGCCGCCAAGATCGTAGCGCTGCCAATTCCTTGCACGGTTTGAACCTTCGCCCCAATACTCCTTGTAGTAAGTGCCGTTGATTCTGATTTTGTCCGTCGGTGATTCGTCGAAGCGTGAAAAATATCTGCCGAGCATGAGAAAATCAGCGCCCATTGCAAGAGCCAGCGTCATGTGGTAATCGTGAACAATGCCGCCGTCAGAGCAGACCGGAATGTAGACGCCGTGCTTTTCAAAATATTCGTCACGCGCCTTGCAAACGTCGATAACCGCCGTAGCTTGACCACGTCCAATCCCCTTAGCCTCGCGCGTAATGCAGATTGAACCGCCGCCGATACCGACCTTAACGAAGTCAGCGCCTGCGTCGGCAAGGAAGTTAAAACCTTCCGCGTCGACAACGTTACCGGCACCAACTTTTACGTCTTCGCCGAAATGTTCGTGAATGTATTTCAGCGTGATTTTCTGCCATTCGCTGAAACCTTCGGACGAGTCGATACATAAAACGTCCGCGCCGGCTTTTAAAAGTGCGGGGACTCTTTCCGCGTAATCGCGCGTGTTAATGCCGGCACCTACAATATATCTTTTCCGCTTGTCAATCAGCTCAAGCGGATTTATTTTATTGTCGGTGTAATCTTTGCGAAAGACCATGTAGCGAAGACGCTGTTTCTTGTCGACGAGCGGCAGCATATTCAGCTTATTTTCCCAAAGTAAATCGTTCGCCTTTGGCAGTGTCGTAGTCTCGGCGTCGGCATAAATCAGCTTTTCAAACGGCGTCATAAAGTCTTTTACAAGTTCGTCACCCGTCATACGGGAAATGCGGTAGTCGCGGCTTGTGACAATGCCCAAAAGCTTGCCGGTAGGTTTGCCGTCCTCCGTGACCGCCATTGTAGAATGTCCCGTTTCTGCCAAAAGTTCAAGCATTTCCCTGAGCGTAGTCGTAGGCTTTAAGTTTGAATCGCTTGACACGAAGCCGGACTTGTAATTTTTGACGCGTGAAACCATCGCCGCCTGTTCCTTGACGGACTGGGAGCCGTAGATAAATGAGACGCCGCCTTCTTTTGCAAGCGCTATCGCCATTGTGTCATTTGAAACAGACTGCATAATTGCGGAAGTCATGGGAATGTTTAAAGTTAATTTAGGTTCTTCACCGCGTTTAAATTTTACCAGCGGCGTTGAAAGGTCGACGTTTTTCGGTATGCATTGCGTCGACGAGTAGCCGGGTATTAGGAGATATTCTCCAAATGTGCGTGAAGGTTCACTGAAATAAATTGCCAAATTAACCGCCCCTTTCAATGTTAGCAGTTGCTAGTTTACTATCGATCGATGGATCAATGGATCAATGGATCGATGGATCGATGGATCAATGGATCAATGGATCGATGGTTTTCTATCGATCTAGTCACTATCGATCTATCGATCTAGCCACTATCGATCGATGGATCAATGGATCGATGGATCGATGGTTTTCTATCGATCTAGCCACTATCGATCTATCGATCTAGCCACTATCGATCGATGGATCGATGGATCAATGGATCGATGGTTTTCTATCGATCTAGTCACTATCGATCTATCGATCTAGCTACAAATTAATCCATACCAACTCCGCCTTGTCAACAATTGTCGGCGCAAGTTCATCAATATTTTCAATGCGCGTGAGAATCCATTTGCCGTCAACTTTTTCAAAGCCAAGTTTAAATTTTAAAAGCCCTACAAACATTCCGCGCAGAGATCCGTCACCTTCAACTTTCAGCGTGACCATCGCGTAATTTTCTTTCACGTCGACATTTTCAACCGTCGCATTGGAAACCTTGTGAATTTCAAAAAACTCATGCGCCACGTACGCATAGGGATTGTCGTGCGGCTCATGCGGCGCGGGAAGGTTTGCAAAGTACGCGTCGTAGGATTGTCGCGCAAAGTTTAAATGCAAGTCGCGATGCTCGGCGTTATACTTTTTTATAAATTCGCCGTCATGTTGAAAGTAAGGGTCGCGCGGATATTTCTTACCGTATTCGCTACAGTTTTTGGCAAGCTCAATCGTCGCGTCGTCATAAATCTGCGCGAAAAGTTTTTCCGTGTCAACGCGCGCAGAAAATTTTTCGGCGTCCTTAGTGTTAAGCGCCTCTTGAATTTCTTCCAACGCCTTTTCCGGCGAATCACCCACGCCGCAACTTGTTAAAAGAATCGTAAGCAAAAATAAAATCGTCAAATAAAATTTTCTCATGGTACCTCAATTATAAAAAAATTTTCAGTATTACAGCCGAGTAGAAATTTTTTACGCTTTTCAAAAAAAGTATAAAAAAATAACTCACGCGAAAATACCTCGTGCAAGCTATTCTACTATGTGCCGTGTAATTTGTCACGCTAAATTTTCAGTCTTAAGTACACGCTAGATTTTCAGCCTTAACTACACGAAAAATTTTTTAATCTTCCTTAGAGCATTCAATTTCAATGATAGAGCCGTTAGAAACGGTAAACTCAAGCTTCTGCCGGTAATCGTTGCTGAAGTAAATGTACGTCACGTAATTATGTTTCTGCTTTACTTTATCGGCGGCGCCGTAAGTGCTGCTTAAAACGCCTTCATTCTGCCCTACGGCTACGTTATTCGGCGTCGCAACACCGTTGCTTTTCGTGCTGACTTCTTCGACCGTGTTGGAATCGTCATCAAATTCCACGACAAAGCCGTTGTAATACCATTTATCGCCGTCATTGTTTTTGGAATTGGGCTGACCGGCAATTCTTGTAACGTCACTTGCCGACATACCGATTTTTACGCCTGCCAACGCAATTTTGTCCGGCGAAACAGACGCCGCGCAGGTTACGGCAGAAAAGGCAAATGCCGCGCCGAGTAGTACAGATAAAAATTTTTTCATCAAACTCACTTCCAATGTAAAAATTTTTAAAAGTATAACAAAGTTATTGAAAGTTTTCAACGTACGGTAAAAATTTCGGCAGGTTGAATCTGAATTTTAATTTTAAGGATTGTCAATAAATTGAAAATGGTGAAATAAAAAAGTCGGCGCGGATGTATTTTGAGCTGCGTACGTAAACGTTAGATTTATTGTAACCTTGTGCGGACGTAAACGCCGGAATTAAGACAAGGCATGC
>JAFTEG010000022.1 GCA_017453765.1 Selenomonadaceae bacterium | reverse complement strand
TTGGGCTCACATTCAAGAGATTGAGGAACTCGGCGGCATGGCTAAGGCTATTCCCACCGGCTTACCGAAAATGCGCATTGAAGAGGCGTCCGCACGTCGTCAAGCGCGTATTGACTCCAACAATGAAACAATTGTCGGCTTGAATAAGTATCGCCTTGACCACGAAGACCCGCTGGAAATTTTGGCTATCGACAATACCGCCGTACGCAACGCGCAGGTTGAACGCCTTAACAAACTCCGCGCAGAACGCAATGAAGATGATGTACGCGCCGCGCTTGAGGCTATCACTAAGGCGGCAGAGTCACGCGAAAACGGCAACTTGCTTGAATGCACCGTCGAGGCAGCTCGTGTCCGTGCGTCACTCGGTGAAATTTCTGACGCCGTTGAAAAAGTTTCCGGTCGCTATCAAGCCACCATTCACACAATTACCGGCGTCTACTCCAGTGAATTTAAAGACCAAACGTCGCTTGATAAAGCACGCAAAATGGCTGATGAATTTGAAAAAATTTCCGGTCAACGTCCGCGCATTTATGTTGCGAAGATTGGGCAGGACGGGCACGATCGCGGCGCTAAGGTTATCGCGTCAAGCTTTGCTGATATGGGCTGGACGGTTGACGTCGGTCCGCTTTTCCAAACACCTGCAGAGGCGGCGCAGGACGCTGTTGACAACGATGTACATATGGTCGGATTCAGTTCACTTGCGGCGGGACATAACACCTTGTTGCCGGAGCTTGTCGAGGACTTGAAAAAGCGCGGTCGTGAAGATATCATGGTTGCTATCGGCGGCGTTATCCCCGTGCAAGATTATGACCATTTGTACAAGAGCGGCGCAGTTGCAATTTTCGCGCCCGGCACAAACATTCCCGAAGCCAGCATTAAACTTTTGACATTGCTCATTGAACAGCAGAAAGAGACTGACGCAGGCTGATTTATCGGCGTTAAAAATTAATCGCGTGAAATAAGTTAATTGCGAAAATAAATTAATCGCATAAAAAATTTGACCGTCAAACCAATTACGGCTTGGCGGTTTTTTTATGGTATGAATTTTAAATTTTTACAGCGTCGGCTTACCTATTTCGTGATACTTTTCAACCAGCTTAAACTTTTCCCACTTATCGCGCGTCAAGGCAATGGAGTACGCCATTTGCAGACCGTCGGGCTTATTGTCGTTTATCAAAATCCTTTCGCCAACCGGCGCGTCAAAAATTATGTGGTCGTAGCGGATATTATTCTTTTTCAAAAAATTTTCTGTCACGTCGCGTAAATCGGAAGGTCGCGCAGTTATCAAGATAATCATATCTTTTGCCGGTATGCTTGCAAAAAATTCCGCAACGCCGTCAAGCAACGTGTCACCTTCAGGCGTCATGTAGCCGTTGTGCTTAACAAGCGTACCGTCAATGTCAAAAATCCATGTATGCGGCAGTGTTGACAGCACCAATTCTTTTTCCACGTGTCACCGCTCCTTTCGACTAAATTAAACTACGTTCGGCTAAAAATAATTTTAGTTCGACTAAAAATATAATTTACGTCCAATCGCGCCGCCGGGATGATTCGGCTTAAAATCTTTTTCCAGCTCAATCTGCATTCGCCGCGCAATTTCAATCGCCATTGTCTGCAACACGATTAAATTAAGCGTCGTCGAATTGTTAGGTACAACGTCCCACAGATCGCCTTCGTGTTCAAGGCGAATCACCAATTTTTTCGGTATCATATCGGCAAGCGTGCTGAAGTCTTTGAAAGTTAAAAGCCGCAGTTTAACGCCGTCACGCCGCTGTAAAAGCCGTGTCAAGTACACCGACTCTTCCGTTTCGCCGCTCTTGCTTAAAATTATCACCAAGTCACCTGCGCGAATCATACCCATATCACCGTGTACTGCCGAATTTGTATGAAGAAATCTTGCGTCAAGCCCCATTGAGTTCATTGTACCGACAAACTTTTCGCAGATCGGAACATTTTTGCCGAGACCCGATACAATGATTTTGTGACCTGCGCGGAGAGTGCTTTCACAGTCCGAAATGAAATTGTCCATCTGCGTGCCGGAAATGGATTTAAGCGCGTTTTCAAGGTAATTCATATTCTGCGCGAAGTAGCCGTACGCACTCTCCATTTGCAGAGCCTCTTCAAGGTAGTAAAGCCCGTTGTAAAAGGCGCCGCAGATTGAATCGTAATCCTCCCACGCATATGTGGTAAGTGACAGCCACGTAATAGCCAAAAGCAATTTCATCTGCCGCTTTGTAACTTCGCCGTCCAAAAGTTCAAAAAAATATTCCTCAAGATTTTCCCAGCCGTGTGACTCAATTTCAAGCTGTACGCCTTTTTCGTCAATGTCAAGGGAGAATCTTTTTAAATTGAATCTGTCATAATTGCTTAAAAGTGAGTAGTAAAGCTTAACCCAGTCATAGGCAACGTCGCCGTAAAATTGCACGTGACCGAAGTAGCCGCGCGGGTCGATTAAAACCGGCTCGCTGTCGTGCCGCAACATCATATTGCTGAAAGTGCAATCGCCATGAATCAGTTTAAATTCCTGCGGCAGATATTGCATTACAAGCCGTTCGCATTCTTCTTTGCAGTAAAAAATATTTCGGCAGACGCGCCCGTTAATCGTGACGGTTTTGTCATTGGCGAAGGGTACAAGGTGACGAACTTTTTCAAGCCGCTTGTAAGTTTTGGCAATGTACGCGTCGAAGTAACTTTCCTTGTCAGCCGGTACGCCGCCGAGTTTATGAACGTCCTGCAGACAGCGAATAATTTTTTGCAGAATGTAGCGTTTCTGTTCGGCGGGAATGTAGCTGTACTCGTAAATGTTTTGACCGTCGATAAATTCCATTGTCAACGGTTCAAAGGCGTAAATCTTCGGTATGTTGGTGAAATCTTCGCGCTGAATTTTTTTGTACCACGCAATTTCTTTTTTCGCCAAATCCCTGCCCTGCGCGTCAATGCCGCGTTTAATAACCTTGTCGCCTTCAACGGTAATTTGATTGAAGGGACGGCAACGCATTTGCGGCAACTTGCTCCATTCGCTGTAGAGCC
>JAFTEG010000179.1 GCA_017453765.1 Selenomonadaceae bacterium | reverse complement strand
TGCTTGCCACTTATAAAAAAGTTTGATTAAAAAATTCACGTTATGGTACATATAACCGGCGGCGGCTTTTACGACAATATACCGCGTGCGTTGCCGGAAAATTTAGGCGCAGAAATTGACTCCGCCGCATGGACGATACCGCCGATTTTCAATCTGATACAGCGTTGGGGAAATGTCGACCGGCACGAAATGTTCAGAACGTTTAATTGCGGCGTCGGTATGATTTTAATTGTTGACGAAAATGCCGTTGACGAGCTGGCGAAATATCTTGATGCGGCGGGAGAGAAATTTTATAAAATCGGACGCGTTGTCGAAGGTCAAGGCGTCAGGATTGATTAAGGATTAAGGATTAAGAATTAAGAATTAGTAAACCACTACTTACTACTTACTATTCACTAATTGAGAATTAAGGATTAAAAATTATGACTAAGTTAGGCGTAATGTGTTCGGGACGCGGCACAGACTTGCAGTCAATAATTGACGCGATTCAGCACGGTGAACTTGACGCGGAAATTTCAATCGTACTCACCGACAAGCCGAATGTTATGGCGTTGGAGCGTGCAGAAAAGGCGGGTATTAAAAATCTCTGCGTCGACAGAAAAAAATTTGCAAGCCGCGCAGATTTTGAAACGGAACTTTTAAAAAATCTTGAAGGCGTTGACGTGGTAGTTTTGGCGGGCTTTATGCGAATTTTAAGCCCTGACTTCGTGCGGAGGTACGAAGGGCGGCTTATGAATATTCACCCGTCACTTTTACCGGCATTTCCCGGCGCCCATGCTCACCGTGACGTTTTGGCGTACGGCGTGAAAATTTCCGGCTGTACCGTTCATTTTGTAGACGAAGGCACGGACTCCGGTCCCATAATTTTGCAAGCGGCTGTTGAAGTTAAAGACGACGACACGGAAGAAACTTTATCTGCGCGCGTGCTTGAACAGGAGCATATTATTTATCCTAAGGCGATAAAACTTTTTGTCGAAGGCAGATTAGAAATTGTCGGACGACACGTAAAAATAATTAAGGATTAAGAATTAAGAATTAAGAATGTAGAGGTTAGATTGTAGAAGATAGAAATTTCTAATCCCTCTTCCCTAATCCCTCTTCCCTAAAACGGAGTGTTGAAAATGAACGAAGTAAAAATTAAACGCGCTATTATCAGCGTTTCAAACAAACTCGGCGCAGTTGAATTGGCGCGCTCACTCAATAAAGCAGGCGTCGAAATTATCAGCACGGGCGGCACCATGAAGGCGATTCGTGCGGCAGGCGTCCCCGTCACCTACGTAAGCGATTTAACAGGCTTTCCCGAAATTATGAACGGCAGAGTTAAGACGTTAAATCCCAAAATTCACGGCGGCATTTTGGCGGTACGCGACAATCCCGAACACGTCAAGCAAATGCAGGAAAACGGCATTGCGCCCATTGATATGGTTGTAGTAAATCTGTATCCTTTCAAGGCGACGATTCGCAAAGCCGACGTCACGCTTGATGAGGCGGTTGAAAATATTGATATCGGCGGTCCCGCTATGATTCGTGCGGCGGCGAAAAATTTTAAATTCGTCACGGTAGTTACCAATCCCGATACCTACGACGCCATTGCAAAAATGATTTCAGAAACCGGCGGCGTTGACTACGAGACACGGAAAAAACTTGCGGCGGAGGCGTTTGCTCATACTGCCGAATACGACGCCATGATTACAGGTTACTTGTCAACATTAATTGAGAAGTGAACAAATCTTGAAAATTAAAAAGTTCATAAATAATTGGTATAACATTTCGGTGGGGCTTGCACTTATCAGCGCGGTAATTGCAATTTTCGGCGTTGACGACATAACGCAAAAATTATTGTGGGGATCAATCGCGATATTGTTTCTGCATTTCTTTGAAGAATTTGGATTTCCCGGCGGCTTTCCGCTAATGGGCATGAAAGTTTTGATGAACAGCAAGGAAAGAGATTCGACGAAGTGGAACTGCAACAATTTAAATTCAATGTTCGGCAACTGGGGATTTCTTTTCTTTCTGTACATATTGCCGCTGATTCTTCCCGACGTACGATTTTTAACATTAGCCGCGATGATGTTTTTATTTGCGGAATTTTTAATGCACGTGTTTTTATTCAACGTGAAACAGAAAACAATTTACAATCCGGGTTTAATCACGGCGCTTTTCGGACTGACGCCGCTCGGTGTTTACTACTTTGCAAACGTTTATGAAGGCAGTATGTATGCGTGGTACGATTTCATTATCGCTGTAGCGTACTTTATCGCGGTATTTTGGTTCTGTTTCCGTTCGCCCTTGTATTGGGGACTCGGTTCATTGAAAGGTTACGCGCTTACGCGCAGATCTGCTTACGGCATGGCGATGCAATGGAATTAAGAATTAAAACCTAAAACCTAAAAGCTGAAAGCTAAAAGCTAAAAGCTAAAAGCTGAAAGCTAAAAGCTAAAAGCTGACATAGAGGAGAAAATTTTTTATATGGTTAGAAATATTTTGCTTATCGGTAGTGGCGGGCGTGAACATGCTCTGGCGTGGAAAATGTCCAAAAGTATGCCGAAGAAAAAAATTTACGCGATACCCGGCAACCCCGGCATTGCTGAAGTTGCCGAATGCGTCGAAGGTATTTCAATCGGCGACAACGCGACAGTCGTGGACTTTGCAAAGTCTCACGGCATTGACCTTGTAGTTATCGGTCCCGAAGCGCCGCTTGTCAACGGTCTTGTCGATTCTCTTGACGCCGCGCAGATTAAATCTTTTGGTCCCAATAAAACCGCCGCGCAGATGGAAGGTTCAAAAATCTTCGCAAAAAATCTTATGAAAAAGTACGGCATACCTACCGCCGAATTTGAAATTTTTGAAAATCCCGATGACGCGAAAAGTTATATTACGGATAAAGGTGCGCCGATTGTAATTAAAGCTGACGGACTTGCGGCGGGTAAAGGCGTTATCGTTGCAAAGACGCTTGACGAGGCAATTAGCGCGGTTGACGAGATGAAAAATTTTGGTGACGCGGGAAGTAAAATTGTTGTCGAAGAATTTATGGACGGCGAGGAAGCGTCTGTGCTGGCTTTCACCGACGGTAAAACTATCGTGCCGATGATTGCCGCGCAGGATCATAAACGCTTGCTTGACGGCGACGAAGGCGTAAACACCGGCGGCATGGGAGCTTACGCACCTGCGCCTGTCGTGACGCCGGAAATTATGACTAAGGTTGAAGAAAAAATTTTAAAGCCGACCATTGCCGCGTTGAATGAAGAGGGCATAACTTATCGCGGCTGTTTGTACGCGGGATTGATGATTGTCGACGGCGAACCGAAAGTTGTAGAGTTCAATGCGAGATTCGGCGACCCTGAGACGCAAGCCGTGTTGCCGCTTTTAAAGAGTGACTTGGTTGACATTATGGAAGCCTGCGCGGACGGTACGCTTGATAAGGCTAAAATTGCGTGGAGCGATAAAAGCGCGGTTTGCGTAGTTTTGGCAAGTGGCGGTTACCCTAAGGCGTACAAAAAAAATATTCCGATTGACAGCTTGACGCGGGCGAAAGTTTCCACTACGATTTTTCACGCGGGTACGGCAATGCTTGACGGTCAACTTGTCACTAGCGGCGGCAGAGTTTTAGGCGTCACGGCGACGGCGGCGGACATTCATAAGGCAGTGAAAAAAGTTTACAAAGCCGTTAATCTGATTCACTTCGACGGGATGTACTATCGTCACGATATCGCCGCACGTGCGTTGAAAATTGCGCCGGAAGTCAAAGTCGATTTAGGCGTTAAGGACGACGTTACGGCTGATTCAGATTCTAAAACCGATTCAGATTCTAAGCTTGATTCAAATTCTAAAACCGATTCAAATTTTAAAACCGATTCAAATTTTAAAACCGATTCAGATAAAAAGTCTGATTCCGATACAAAACCGAAATTTGCAATTAATTTGTTGGGAGCAAGTAAAAAAAATGTTTGACGTTGTAATTGTCGGCGCGGGATTGGCAGGCGCCGTGTTGGCAGAACGTTTTGCCGCGCAGGCTGACAAAAAAGTTTTGGTGATTGAACGCCGTCACCGTGTTGCCGGAAATTGTTTTGATGAGGTGGACGACAACGGCATTTTGGTTCACCGCTACGGACCGCACCTTTTTCACACCGATTTTGCGGACGTGTGGCAGTACCTTTCGCAGTTCACCGAGTGGGACGTTTATCACCACAGAGTTAAGGCGATGGTTGACGGTCAAATTGTGCCGATACCTTTTAACTTCAACACCTTGCACGAAGTTTTTCCGAAAAGTTTAGCGGATCGCCTTGAGGCGGCGTTGCTGAAAAATTACGGCTACGGTCAAAAAGTTCCAATTTTGGAGCTGAAAAAATCTGCTGACGGTTTTTTACATTTCTTGGCTGATTACGTCTACAGTAAAATTTTTTTG
>JAFTEG010000178.1 GCA_017453765.1 Selenomonadaceae bacterium | reverse complement strand
GCCGGTGTAAACATCGAGATTAAGCTTTAATTGGAGGTGTGAACATTGGCAAAAGCTATTTTAGGTATCAAGCTCGGCATGACGCAGATTTTCACTGAAGACGGCAAAGTTATCCCCGTCACCGTAGTGGAAAGCGGCAACAATGTCGTGATTCGCAACAAGACCGTTGACACTGACGGCTACTTCGGCGTTCAAATCGGTTTCGGCGACATTAAAGAAAAGAAAATTAAAAAGCCTATGGCGGGACAGTTCAAAAAGTACGGCGTTAAACCCGTGAAATTCATTCGTGAACTTCGCCTTACTTCCGAGTCCGAATACAAAGTCGGCGACACTATTGGCGTTGACATTTTCGCGGAAGGTGAATTGGTTGACGTTGTAGGAACTTCAAAAGGCAAGGGCTTTGCAGGTACGATTAAGCGTCACGGCTTCCATCGCGGACCTATGGGACATGGTTCAAAGTCACACCGTGAGCCAGGTTCAACCGGTGCAATGATGTCCGGTCCCGGCGGTCGCGTCATTAAAGGTAAGAAATTGCCGGGACGTATGGGCGGCGTTCGTGTTACGGTACAGCGCTTGACAATCGTTCGCGTTGACGTAAACAGAAACCTGCTTTTGATTAAAGGCGCCGTACCCGGTCCGAAAAAAGGTCTTGTCATTATCAAGAATACCGTTAAACCGAATAAGCGCAGAAGAAAATAAATTAGGGAACAGGGAATAGGGAATAGGGATTAGATTCCTAAACCTTCCTGTACTCGGAAAGGAGAAGTTAATACAGATGCCAACGTTACCTGTACTTGATATGTCGAATAAAAAAGTCGGCGATATTGAACTTAGCGCGGAAATTTTCGACGTTGAAATTAACGAAGGACTTGTACACCAAGCAGTTGTCATGCAGCTTGCGTCACGTCGTCTCGGTACGCATTCCACAAAGACACGCGGAATGGTACGCGGCGGCGGTCGTAAGCCCTGGCGGCAAAAAGGTACCGGTCGTGCTCGCGTAGGTTCGCGCAGAAGTCCCCTTTGGCGCGGCGGCGGAATTATTTTTGGACCGCATCCCCGTGACTACTCTTTCAGCATGCCGCGTAAACAGCGCCGTCTTGCGTTGAAATGCGTCCTCACCGACAAAGTTAAAAGTGAAAATTTAATCATTCTTGACGATTTAAAATTCGACGAGGCAAAAACCAAAAAATTCGTCGAGTTCCAAAAAACTTTCGGCGTTGACGCTTGCAAATCCCTTTTCATTACGAAAGAGCTGGTTGAAAGCGTCGTACGCTCATCAAACAATCTGCAAAATGTAAAAACAATCAGCGCGATTCAGTTGAATGTTTTCGACATTTTAAACTGCGACAAACTCTTCATTACGAAGGATGCCGCCGAAAAAATTCAGGAGGTGTATATTTAAATGGACGCGAGAGATATTATTATCCGCCCCATGATTACCGAGCACACCACCGAATTAATGGCGGAAGGAAAGTACGTTTTTATTGTTGACAAGCGCGCAAACAAAATTCAAATTGCCGATGCCGTTGCTGAAATTTTTGACGTGAAAATTGAAAAAGTCAACACGATAAACGTTAAAGGCAAAGTCAAACGTCGCGGACGCATTGTAGGTAAGCGCAACGATTACAAAAAAGCTGTCGTCAAGCTTGCCGAAGGTGAAACAATCGAATTTTTTAGCGCTTAATGCGTAGCGGATAAGTACGCATTTTTAAAAGGAGGCTTACGAGTGGGGATTAAATCCTTTAAGCCGTATTCGCCCGGTCGTCGTTTTATGACAGTTTCAACTTTTGAAGAGATAACGACGGATAAGCCGGAAAAATCCCTTTTGGCGCCGCTTAAAAGTCACGGCGGACGTAACCAAAAAGGACGTATGACTGTACGGCATCAAGGCGGCGGACATAAACGCCGTTACAGAATCATTGACTTTAAACGCAACAAAGACGGCATTCCGGCGAAAGTTGCTACGATTGAATACGATCCTAACCGCAGTGCGCGAATTGCATTGCTCCATTACGTTGACGGCGAAAAACGTTACATAATCGCGCCGAACGGCTTAAACGTCGGTGATATGGTTGAGTCCGGTCCCGAAGCTGATATTAAAACCGGAAACGCTCTTCCGCTTAAAAATATTCCCGTCGGCACGATGATTCATAACATTGAAATGAAAATCGGCAAGGGCGGTCAAATGGTACGCAG
>JAFTEG010000177.1 GCA_017453765.1 Selenomonadaceae bacterium | reverse complement strand
CTTGCGGTTTTGAAACACGAGTGGTCCCGGAATAAGAAGGTCGTGGCGCCCCCTGCGTAGGACTCCTTACCGCTTGCGGTTTTGAAACTGGCTTGATGCAGCTCTTTCACACAATTTTGATGCACCCTGCGTAGGACTCCTTACCGCTTGCGGTTTTGAAACGGTAGGGGCTGCCACGTGGTAAATTTTGGTTTTAAAATTACCTGCGTAGGACTCCTTACCGCTTGCGGTTTTGAAACGTGAATGGGGAATTATAATAGCAGCATTACAAGATGCCTGCGTAGGACTCCTTACCGCTTGCGGTTTTGAAACAAGAATGAATCGTATAAAAACTAAAAAGGATTTCTTTGTCCTGCGTAGGACTCCTTACCGCTTGCGGTTTATGCAATAAAAAATCCCGCCGCTGTATGTGACGGGATTTTTGCTTTCAATATGATCTGCGTAAAATTAAAATTCGTGACTTAAGCCGATTGAAACACCGGCAATATTGTAGCCGGGATTATGTTTGCGCATACCGTTTGAAAAGTGGCTGATACTGTAACCGACGCTGAAAGAGTTGTCCTCATCGTACTTCCAAATCAAACGCGGACCCAATCGCCATAAAAAGCCGTACGCTCTGCCGTCATATGGGTGCGCCTTGTTGTAAAACATAAGACTGCCGGTAAAATCAATGGAGCCGTGAAGTTTGCCGCTTAGCCTTTTTTCCCAACGCATCATCATAGCGGGACCTGCGCCGACGCCGTTACTGTCATAGGCAATGCCGCGCGGTATGTTGTAGCCGGTAGCTCGCGTGAAGGTTAAGCCGTAGTACATTGACAGCGCGTGAACCTGCTTGCCCTTTTTAAAAATGTGGACGTTATAATTTCGCATATCACGACGCGCGGTGAAAGGACTGCTTGAAAGATATTCCAACTGCAATTCGTACAAATCCTTGTCAATTTCGCCCATATGCATTTCATAATTATTGGCGTCATCGGCAGAAACATTTTCACTTGGTTGAGATTCTGCCGAAACATTTTCAGCAGGTTGAGTCTCTGCATAAGCCGCGCCGTTAAAAGTACAAACTGCAAGCGATAACACCAACGGCAATAATTTATTTTTTTTCACGTAAAAACTTCCTCTCTCATTCTACATCTTTAATCCTTAATTCGCCAGCTCCTCTGTCGCACGGCTTCCGAAATAATAATCCCTGCCGCAGTGGCAACATTCAAACTTTCTGCCGCGCCGCACATCGGGATAAAAATTTTTTCAGCCGCATTAGAAATTTCTGCGCTCACGCCTTCCGCCTCACTGCCGAAGACTACGGCGCTTTTTTTAGTGAAGTCACGGCAAAAATATTTTTCCGCGCTATCGTCCAACACGGCGGCGGTTACGTCAAAATTAAAATCTTTCATCAGCGCCAAAAAATTTTCAGCCGACATTTTAGCGGCAGTCACGGTAAAAATCGCGCCCATTGACGCACGCACGACCTTAGAGTTAAAAATATCAGCCGCGCCGTCAAGCAGAATCATTCCGCAACCAAACGCCTCCGCCGTACGCAAAATTGTTCCGACGTTGCCCGGATCTTTCACGCCGTCCAAAACTACAAGCAAAGATTTTTCTGCAACTTCCTGCGGCGTCGAAAGTTTTTGCCGCACTGCCAGCAAAATTCCCTGCGGCGTCTCCGTGTCACTGATTCTTTCAAAATCTGTATCGGAAATTTTTTCAAGCCGCGTAATTTTTTCAAGCCGCGTTACCAATTCTTCTGCGCGCGCAGATTTTAAAAAGTTTTCGCAGTAAAAGCCGAACTCTATTTCCGCGCAGTTCAAAGCCGATTCGCAGAGCCTTAACCCTTCCGCAACGAATAAGCCGAACTCTTCGCGATATTTTTTCTGCGCCAATTTTTTTACCAATTTCATTTTTGCGACGGACAAATTTTTCACTCCTTTTACTGCCGACATTTTATCAGAAATTTGTAATTTTTTCACTCTTAAATTATCTGTAAATTTTATTGACAAGGTAACGTATGAAATTTATAATTTCTGCGTTGACAAAATGTCAGCGAAAATTTTGGAAGGTGATTTAATGCAGTACAAAAAGCTCGGCAATTCAGATTTAAATGTTTCGCGAATTTGTTTAGGCTGTATGGGATTCGGCAACGCGGCGACGGGTCAGCACAGTTGGACGGTTGACGAAGTTAAAAGCCGCGAAATTATCAAGCACGCTCTTGAAAGCGGCATAAATTTTTTTGACACGGCGATTGCCTACCAAAACGGCACGAGTGAAGAATATCTCGGACGCGCCGTGAAAGATTTTTCTAAGCGTGATGAAGTTGTGATAGCGACAAAATTTTTACCGCGCTCTGAAAAAGAAATTTCCGACGGCGTAACCGGTCAACAGCACATTGCCGCAATGCTCGACAAAAGTTTAACGCATCTCGGTATGGATTACGTGGACTTGTACATTTACCACATGTGGGATTATCAAACGCCGATTTATGACGTGCTTGACGGTTTGAACAACGCGGTTAAAGCCGGCAAGGTGCGGTACATCGGCATTGCTAACTGCTACGCGTGGCAACTTGCTAAGGCTAATTTTATCGCCGAACGTGAGGGCTTTGCAAAATTTATTTCCGTGCAGAATCACTACAACTTAATTTACCGTGAGGACGAACGCGAAATGGCGCCCTTCTGCGCGGAAGATAACGTAGCCTTGACGCCGTACAGCGCATTGGCAAGCGGCAGACTTTCACGCAAGCTCGGCGAAACTTCAAAGCGTATGGAAGAGGACAGCTACGCAAAATTTAAATACGATTCGACGGCGGAGCAGGATTCAAAAATTATCAGCCGCGTAATTGAACTGTCCGAAAAATACGGCGTCACCATGACAGAAATTTCTTTGGCGTGGCTTTTGACTAAAGTCGATTCGCCGATAGCAGGCGCGACGAAATTTCACCATATCGACGGCGCGGTAAAATCTTTGGACGTGAAACTTTCGGCGGAAGATATCGGCTACCTTGAGGAACTTTACCTGCCGCATAAATTGTCCGGCGTCATGGCGCAGAATAAACCCAATGCCGATAAAAATTCGCAGGTTTGGATGAAAAATGCGCCGAAATGAGGGATTAGGGAAGAGGGAAGAGGGATTAGGTTTGAAGGGAGCTATTGAAATGCTAAAGTCTTTTGCAAAAATTTTAATGTCGGCGCCGTTAATCGGCGGAAGTATTTTTGGTACGGCACAAGCCGCAGAAAATGCCGCGCAGACTGACGCCGAAATTATTAAGGCGCTTGAAAAAGAAGGCGGCGCGGTTTTTCCAATCGGTCAGCTGAATACCGGCTACGCGAAATATTTTACCGGTCGCAGTTTTGTCTATTCTATTGCAAATGACGGCGTGGCTGTTGTCAACGTGACATTTGAACCCGGTTGCATAAATTTTTGGCACAAACATCACGGCAGTTGTCAAGTTTTGGCAGGCGTAAGCGGCAAGGGCTACTATCAAATTTGGGGTCAACCCGTGCAGGAACTTTTGCCCGGTCAAAGCGTCACGATTCCCGAAGGCGTCAAGCATTGGCACGGCGCACAACATCACAGCTGGTTTCAGCACGTTGTTTCTATGAAAGTCGGCGCTACTACTGAATGGCTTGAGCCTGTCAATCCCGCCGATTATAAAAAGTTAGAAAGTAGATAGTAGCAGGTAGATAGGTGGTGTTGAGTAAATCAAATTTAAAGACTTTGCAAATTACGTAACTGCCGCAGTAGGAGAGGCGCGCACGGACGCGCGCCCCGTCCGCACCATGAGCGTGACGCGAATGCTGCGGACATGTTTTCTTTTGATACTTT
>JAFTEG010000176.1 GCA_017453765.1 Selenomonadaceae bacterium | reverse complement strand
GTCGGTCCTCACCCCTTCCCGATGATGGTACGTGATTTCCAAATGGTCGTCGGTCAAGAGGCACGCGAACAGTTCAAAGAGATGATGGGATTTTTGCCGGACGTTGTAACTGCTTGCGTAGGCGGCGGCTCAAATTCAATCGGAATGTTTTTGCCGTTTATAAATGATCCTGTTGAAATTGTCGGCGTCGAACCTATGGGACGCGGTGAAAATATCGGTGACAATGCGGCGTCGATGACCTACGGCGAAGAAGGCGTAATGCACGGCTTTAACAGCATTATGTTGAAAGGTGATAACGGTGAACCTGCGCCGGTTTATTCAATCGCCAGCGGTCTTGACTACCCCAGCGTCGGTCCGGAGCATGCATTTCTGCGCGAAATTGGACGTGTTAAATACGAAATTGCGTCGGACAGGGACGCGGTTGATGCCTTCTTTAAACTCAGCCGCTACGAAGGAATTATCCCCGCGCTTGAAAGTTCACACGCTTTGGCTTACGCTATGCGCCGCGCGAAGGAAATGGGTAAAGGCTCGATTCTCGTCAACTTAAGCGGACGCGGCGACAAAGATATTGATTACGTCATTGAAAAGTACGGTTACGGCGAGGAATTCTTTAGGGAATAGGGATTAGGGAAGAGGGAAGAGAAATTTGTGTATATCGGATTATAGAAATTTAATTGTTTGGCAAAAAGCTATGAAATTAGCTGTTGAAGTTTACGGCTTAACGTCCAAATTGCCAAAAGAGGAACTCTACGGTTTAACCAATCAACTTAGACGCGCGGCTGTTTCTATCCCTTCAAATATTGCCGAAGGTAACGGCAGAGGCTCCTCGAAAGAATACTTGCGCTTTCTGTATATCGCACGCGGCTCAAAATCTGAAGTCGAAACTCAATTGTTACTTTGTGTGGAACTCAATTATTTGCATTCTGATGACATAGAAAATGCTATGTTGCTTTGTACTGAAATAAGTAAAATGCTCAATAAACTCATTCTAAAATTCAAGGAACAGGAGAAAATTTAATTTATGATTAGTAAAAACTCTTCCCTTTTCCCTCTTCCCTCTTCCCTAAAAGCATCCATCATCGGCGCTACCGGCTACGCAGGCGCGGAACTTTTAGCGATACTGCAACGCCACCCGCAAGTTGAAATTACTCATATAACTTCAGAAAGTCACACGGGCAAAAAAATTTCCGAACTCTACCCGCACTTCTTTAAAATCTGCGACAAGACGCTGGAAAGTTTGAAAGACATTGAAAAAATCGGCGCGGACAGTGACTTTGTATTTATCGCACTGCCGCATGGTCATGCTATGGACGTCGGCAAAAAGCTGGCGTCACTGCCGGTACGAATTATTGATTTAGGCGCTGATTACCGCTTTGATGACGTGACTGTTTATGAAAAATGGTACAAGGTCGAACATACGCACAAGGACGCGCAGAGAGTCTACGGCTTGGCTGAAATTTACCGCGATAAAATTCGCACGGCTAAAATTATCGGCAATGCAGGTTGCTTTACAACGGCGTCAATTTTAGCCCTTGCGCCGATTGTGAAAAATAATTTGGTTGACGTTGATACGATTATTGTCGACGCGAAAAGCGGCGTAAGCGGCGCCGGCAGAAGTCCGAAACTCGGTAACCACTTCCCTGAGCTGTACGATAACTTTAAGGCTTACAACGTCGCTCATCACAGACATACGCCGGAAATTGAACAGGCGCTTTCAGATTTAAGCGGCGAAAACGTCACGATAAATTTCACGCCGCACCTTGTACCAATGTCACGTGGCATTTTGGCTACGTGTTACGCAAAACTTAAAGCGGACGTTGACGAAAAAAATTTGGACGACGTATTTCAAAATTTCTACGGCGCTGAAAAATTCATTCGGCTTTTAGGCAGGAATGCTTATCCCGAAACAAAATTTGTACGCGGCTCAAACTACTGCGATATTGCGTGGCACTTCGACGAGAGGACGCGCAGAATTATAATTTTGTCGGCGATTGATAATCTTGTAAAAGGCGCGGCAGGGCAGGCGGTTCAAAACTTAAACATTGCCGCAGGGTTCGAAGAATCCGCCGCGCTTGACATTGTTCCGATGTATCCTTGATTAGGGATTAGGGATTAGGGGCTAGGGGCTAGGAGTTAGGGATTAGAATTTTCCTGTTCCCTATTCCCTGTTCCCTATTCCCTAAAAAGGGTGATAACGTTGCAAAATCTCAAAAACATTGTAAATAAATTTAACGGCAAAAAAATTTTGGTCGTCGGTGATTTAATTGCTGACGTTTATTTGGACGGGCGCATTTCGCGTATTTCGCGTGAGGCTCCCGTTTTAATTTTGGAAGAAGCAGGAAAAAAAGTAGTTGCAGGCGGCGCGGCTAACGTTATCGCAAACGCGGCTAAACTTGGCGGAAAAATTTACGCTGTAGGTGTTACCGGCACGGACGAGTACGCGAACAGTTTGAAAAAAATTTTGGCAGATTGCAAGGTAAATATTGACAGCGTTGTTGCCGATAAAAGCAGACCGACAATTTCAAAGACGCGCATAATCGCAGGCGGCAGAGCTACGGTAAGTCAGCAGATTGTACGCATTGACCGCGAAAGTAAATCGCCGCTTTCAAAGAAGATTGAGGCTACTTTAATCGGACAGCTTGATAAACTTCTGCCGAAAGTCGACGGAATTATTTTAAGCGATTACGGCGCCGGTACAATTACCGAGTCTATAAAAAAATTAATCGTGCGTTACGCGGGGCAAAATAAAATTCCCGGCATTGTCGATTCCCGGTACAGAATTGGTGCGTTTGAAGGCATAGGCTACGCCAAACAAAATGACGCGGAGCTTGCCTCCTTCGCCAAAACTGAAATTAATGATATGTCTGACTTAATCGACGCGGGTTCAAAACTTTTGGCGGCGTTAAATTCAGACGGCGTGCTGATAACGCGCGGTGAAGACGGTATGAGTTTGTTTGAGCGCGGCGGCGCGGTTCATCACATACCGGTTACAGACAAGAGCGAAGTTTTCGACGTTTCCGGCGCAGGTGATACTTGCGTTGCCGCGTTTATGCTGGCGCTTACTGCAGGCGCAGAGCCGGTTAATGCCGCGCGAATTTCCAACTACGCCGCAGGTGTTGCCGTTCGCAAATACGGTACCTCGACAGTAAATTCCGCCGAACTTCTGAAGGCGCTGAAAAATTTTGCAAATGAAATTGGTGAACAAAATGTTAGTAAATAGTGAATAGTAAATAGTACGTAGTAAGTAGGTGGTGTTGAGTAAATCAAATTTAAAGACTTTGCAAATTACGTAACTGCCGCAGTAGGAGAGGCGCGCACGGACGCGCGCCCCGTCCGCACCATGAGCGTGACGCGAATGCTGCGGACATGTTTTCTTTTGATACTTT
>JAFTEG010000175.1 GCA_017453765.1 Selenomonadaceae bacterium | reverse complement strand
CTTTCAGCCATAAAAAATCTCCTTCCTATTAGAGCGATACTTGCTTAAAACAAAAGTAATTTACTATCGATCTATCAATCCGACAACTATCGATCCATCAATCCGACCACTATCGATCCATCGATCCAACCACTATCGATCTAAATCACTCTGTGCGAATGACGCATTGCATGGCAACAAATGGTCACGGCGACGGGCAAACCCGCAATGTGCGTCGGTCCCCATTCTATATTTACTGCAAGCGCGGAAGTCGTGCCGCCGAGTTGCGGACCGATACCGGTGGAGTTAATCATTTCGAGAAGTTCCTCTTCAAGCTTTGCATATTCCGGCATGGGGTTACGTTCGTCGATTGAACGGGTAAGCGCCTTTTTTGAAAGAAGTGCCGCTCTGTCCATCGTGCCGCCGATACCGACGCCGACAACCATAGGCGGACAGGGGTTCATGCTTGCGTGCAGGATAATTTCCATTACAGCTTTTTTAACGCCTTTAACGCCGTCAGCAGGTACAAGCATTTTAATTCCGGATTTATTTTCGGAACCGAAACCTTTCGGCGCAATGGTAATTTCAAGCTTGTCGCCGGGTACAATTTCCGTGTAGATTACGCCAGGCGTATTGTTTTTGGTGTTGACGCGATTAAAAAGCGGCTCGCCTACAACGGACTTTCTCAAATATCCTTCGGTGTAACCTTTAGCAATGCCCGCGTTTACGGCGTCGTTTAAATCTCCGCCGACAATGTGAAGGTCTTGCCCAACCTTCAAAAATACAATCGTCATGCCTGTATCTTGACAGTACGGACGATCTTCCGCCTTAGCAATTTCGGCGTTTTTAATAATTTGGTCGAGGACGATTTTTCCTACTTCGGATTTTTCGGTTTCACGTCCGCGTTTGAGCCCGCGATAAACATCATCGGGCAGGTAGTACGCCGCTTCTTTGCACATTTCCGCGACGTTTTCTGTTATAACTTTTACGTCCAGCTCTCTCAAAATAATCCCTCCTGTGACATTATTCACAAATTTTTTTGTTTGCGTGTTTATTTGCCGTTGACGGTTGAAAATCCTGCCGCCGCGTGTATAAAATTTTTATACAAAAAAGCCGCCCCGCAAAGGACGGTTAAATTTTATATTACTAAATCATAGTGCGCTAAAATTTATGTTGCTAGGGTTTGTATGTAAATTCAAATTCAAAAAATTTCGGCGCGGATTAAATTTAAAAATTGGCGCGGATGTATTTTGAGCTGCGGACGTCAACGCTAGATTTATCGTAACCTTGTGCGTACGTAAAAGTTTGAACTATCGAACGGTATGCGAGCTACATCCGCGCCATGTTTTATTTGCTACTTTCTTTTGCGTCAAAAGAAAGTAGGTTCAAAAACCAAAAGAAAGTAGGTTAAAAAATTTGAGTTTACAACAGCCCCTAACTTTTATATTACGAATTACGAATTTTTATATTACAAATTACAAATTGCGAACTACATTGATTATGCGTCTTATCGTTTCTGTCTCGACAAAGTTATTTAAATCTGCGCCGCAATTTTTTGCAACAGCTTGAATTTTTTCTTCTACCTTACTTTGTTCGCGACCTAATTTATAAATCATCGCGTATATCACTGCTTTTTCCTTCAGCCCCTTGTCCGCCATAGAAACATATGCGGCGGCGATTTGTGCGTCGTATTCAAAGTACGCGGCAACGTCACGGCTTATTTCGGTATTTCTGTCGCGTTCATTTTCGGCAAGCAAGGACATTGCCATTACATATTTTTCAAGCCGTTCATTACTGCCGTCCTCCAAAAGCCCCATTATGCCGGAAACTTTTTTGATAAGGTCTGCCAATACAAAAGGTTGAATTGTTTCAAGATATTCTTTAGTTGACATACCTGCCGATAATTTCGCGGCTTGCTCCAAATTTTTGTCTGCAGAAGTATTTGCCAGTTTTTCTTCACGCTTTTTCTGTTCGGACTCCAACTGCGCTTTCTGTTCCTTTTCAAGTTCCTCGACAATTTTTTCATCAACTTGGCTTGAATTTGCCGAACGTATATGCCAACGCCCGTTTTCTTTAGCCATTGTGACTTTGCCTTCAAAAACTTGCACTTTCACGTTGCCGACGCTGTGACGATCCCGCGCCGTTAATGTATAGTCAAACGTGTAGGCGTTTTCTTCGGACGAAGTTAAAGTCATCGCGCTTACTTCACTTGTCAGCGTATCGGCAAATCCCAATATCCATGAATCATAATCGCCGACAAATTTTTTTTGCTCCGGCGACAAAAGTTCATAAGCCTCACGGTAATTTTGATTCGTTATCGCCTTGTGATAACTCATGAAAACTTTTTTTGCCTCATCAAGGTCAGACGTCTTTGAATCGACTTTTGGAATTTCGGAGCGCGGATCTGCAACTTGAGGTTCTTCAGCTTGAGATTTTTCGGCTTGAGATTTTTCAGCCGGCGTTTCGGTATTTGAAGAATCATTGCCGCAACCGGTCAGTAGCAGTGCGCTTGTCAATGCGATTAAAACTGCGCGGAGAAATCTTTTTCTGTAAATCATTTTTGGACGTAACTTCCATTACTGTAGACGTATTCGGCACCGTCAGAAAATTTGTAAGTGATATCCAAATTACTGCCTTCAATGGACGAGCTGAGATAAATTGAGTTTGAAGTGTTAAAAAGTATTCTGTTTCTGTCGGCGTAGATAATATCATCAACAGTGGATTCGGTGAAAAAAATTGTGGTACCGGCGCCGAAATTGTGAATTACGTCGTTGCCGGGATTTTTCTCATAAAGTATCGTGACGTTTTCGGCGTCATTGTGAATGTGATCGTTACCGGCGCCG
>JAFTEG010000174.1 GCA_017453765.1 Selenomonadaceae bacterium | reverse complement strand
TAATTTAACTTGCGAAATTTGCGATTTATTTTTTTAGATTTACTTTTCTTTGGCGCAAAGAAAAGTAACAAAAGAAACATAGCGGCATTAAGTGCGTCCACGTTCAGTGTTAAAATATTTTATGCGTTATTGCCGCGATTGCCCGTTACGGTGATTCAGACGTTACGAATCGACGCTGGTTAATGCCGCTCACGGATTTTAATTTTATCGCGTTGACTTTATTCAACACGCCTTAGCTACAAGCCAAGATATTCCTTCTGCTCGTCAGTCAAGCTGTCAATTTCAACGCCGATAGCGTCAAGCTTAATTTCGGCAATTTTCGTGCTGATTTCGTCGGGAATAAGGTAAACCTTATTTTCAAGTTTGGCGTGATTGTGAAGAATATGCGCAATGCTGAAAAATTGCACGGCAAAACTCAAATCCATAATTTCTGCGGGGTGTCCGTCGCCGGAGGCAAGATTTACCAGCCTGCCCTGCGCCAAAAGATAAATTTTGCGTCCGTCATTTTGTAAAAATTCCTCGACATTGGCGCGAACGGTCTTGCGGCTCACGGATTGCTTTTCAAGTTGCGGAATGTTTACTTCCACGTCAAAATGTCCCGCGTTGCAGAGAATCGCCCCGCTTTTCATAAGCGGAAAATGTTCACCGGTTATCACGTCTTTGTTGCCGGTAACCGTCATAAAAATATCGCCGATTTTCGCCGCGTCACTCATCGGCATAACTCTAAAACCGTCAAATACCGCCTCAATCGCCTTAATCGGATCCACTTCCGTAACAATGACGTTGGCGCCGAGTCCCTTCGCACGCATAGCCGCGCCCTTGCCGCACCAGCCGTAACCTGCAATGACCACGTTTTTACCGGCAATTACAAGGTTAGTCGCACGCATAACGCCTTCCCACGTCGACTGACCGGTACCATAGCGATTGTCAAACAAATATTTACAGTAAGCGTCATTCGCCGCGATAACGGGAAAAGCCAATTCGCCGCGTTTTTCCAATGCACGCAGTCTGTGTACGCCGGTGGTAGTTTCTTCCGAGCCGCCCAAAATCTTTGCAAGCGCGTCACGGCGTTTTGTATGCACCAAATTTGTAATGTCGCCGCCGTCATCAATAATCAGCGTCGGTGCGAAGTCAACCGCCTTGTTCAAATATTCGTTGTACTCTTCATCAGTGCAACCGTGCTTAGCAAAAACCGTAATGCCGCGTTCAACGAGTGCCGCCGCCACGTCGTCTTGCGTGGAAAGGGGATTACTGCCGGTGACTACAACTTCAGCGCCGGCATTTTTAAATACTTCCGCCATGTACGCCGTTTTTGCCTCAAGGTGAATCGTGATTGAAAGGCGGTGACCTGCCAAAGGTTTTGACTTGGAGAATTCATTTTCAATCGCCGAAAGTACCGGCATAAAATTTTTCACCCAATTGATTTTGTCGTGTCCCGAAGGGGCAAGGGTTATGTCTTTAATTATTGATTCCAAATTTATACTTCCTTTCTTTAGCTTTTAGCTGGTAGCTTTTAGCTATCCTACATTAAAATTCAACGGCGTGACGGATACATAGCCGTGATTTACCGCGTAAATATCCGTGTCCTCTGCAACGTCCGAATCGTAAATTTCGCCGCGTATCTCAAAATAAAATCTGCCTTCCTCATCCGTCAGCCGCGCGAACGGGTTAATGTAGTCGCGCTTACCGAGCCTTGAAAGTCGAAATTCCGCGTAACCGGCGCGGTATTTTTTTGGAAAGTTTATATTGTTAAAAAACATTTCATTGCGGTTCATTCGCACCTTGAAATATTTGGCGGTCTCTTCAGCCACGCTTTCAAAACTAATTTGCGACTGTACATCCACAGACACTGCAAGCGCCGGTATATCGTGCAATGCGCCCTCCAACGCCGCTCCGACCGTACCTGAATACAAAACGTCCGTAGCAAGGTTAGCGCCGTGATTTATTCCGCTTATCACCGCGCAGATTTTTTTATCGGCGTCGACATCTTCAAGATAAAATTTCACGCAGTCAGTTGGCGTGCCGTCAATCGCCCAAACTTCAAAGTCCGAGTTTTCCACGCGCTTAAATTCAAGTTTGCGCCCTAACGTCAGAGCGTGCGACATACCGCTTTGCTGGCGCATAGGTGCGGCAATAGCTACGTCAAAATCTTTTTTCAAGGCGTGCGCCATAGCCCAAAGACCTTCGCCGTCAATGCCGTCGTCATTGCTTAATAAAATTTTCATCCAATCCCCCCTTGCCGTCATTATATCAGATTTCCCGCAAAATAAAAAACCCCTTTAAGATTAACGGTTATCCTAAGGGATTTTTTATTTATTTATTTCGGTAACGTAATAATTTTATTTCACTTTAACAACAATGTCCGCGTCATCTTCGCCGGTGATAACAGCGCCGCTGTCAAGAAGAATGTTTTTTACCGCGTCGACTACGCCGCCTTCACCAATAACCGCCGCTTTCTTGCCTTTCAGCGCCGCCGAATCGGCTTCACTGACTGAAATTTCATCGCCAATACGAATTTCGGGAATGGGTTTATCTTCGACGTGAACGCTGCCTTCCATTAATTCCCCTGCTCCGTCGTCGAATTTAATAATGATGTGACCAAGCGTGCGAATGTTGCTGTGGACTTCGCCGCCGACTTTGATAATTTTAAATTCGCTGTCCGCAATTTTGAGAATGTCGCCGGGCTTAATAACGCCGTCAAGCTGGTTGCCGCTGTGCAAAACCGAAAAGTCGCGAAGTTCCGGCAGTACCATTGAGTCATCGAACAAAACCATCATCTTGATAGCTTTAAAAAACTTCGCCGCGTCGCCGCCGACGCCGACAATTTTGGTCTTGTAAAACTTTTTCGACATAAATTCAATCCCCCTCCAAATTCAAAAATTTTTTAACTTTCAAATTAAATTCGTCACGCGGTTTATTTATCCTGCCAAAATTTTAAACCCTGCAACACAAAAATTTTTACGTCACAAATCCTTCAAAAGGTCACGCATCTTTTCAACGCACTCGGCACGGTCAAAATAAAAAACCTCGCCGCTACTTCGCACCTTGACTTCAACCGATTTTGTATCCAACGTCTTCGGACTCACCGTGACACGCAGAGGATAGCCGATTAAATCGCAGTCTTTAAACTTCACGCCGGCACGTTCCTGCCTGTCATCAAGCAACACGTCAACGCCTAAACTCTTCAACTCGTCATAAAGCTTTTCGCCGTACTCAATCTGCGCGGCGTCCTTAGCATTAACAACGGCAATTACAATTTCAAACGGCGCAATGGCACGTGTCCAAATAATGCCGTCCTTGTCATTATTCTGCTCAATCGCCGCCGCCATTGTACGCCCGACGCCGATACCGTAACAGCCCATTTCAAAAAACTTTTCCTTGCCGTTTTCATCAAGAAATGTCACGTTCAGCGCCTTGCTGTACTTATTTCCCAGCGTGAAAACTTGACCGACTTCAATGCCGCGCGTCATCTTCAAAGGCTTGCCGCAGTGAGGACAGGGATCGCCTTCCTGCACCATGCGAATATCCGTGACAATAATTTTTGCCGCGTCAAAATCCCTTTTCGGCGTGACGTTTATAAAATGCGCGTCGACTTCATTTGCACCGGCAACGGCATTGTACATTTCCATAACAGTAGCGTCGACAACTACAGCCGCGCCTTCTTTCAAGCCGATTGGCGACATAAAGCCCGCGCAACCGCCAACCGCATTAATCGCCGATTCTTCCGCCATATGCAAATGCAGGGCGCCGGTAGCATTCAAAACCTTTATCTCATTAACTTCGTGGTCGCCGCGTACAAACGCCAAAATTAATTTGCCGTCGTCATCTTGAAATGCCACCGCTTTAATCGTCTTTTCAATCGGCACGTTCAAAAAATTTTTCACCATTTCAATCGTGTGGCAGTCAGGCGTTGAAACTTTTTCAACCGGCTTAAGCTCCTCGACATCTGCCTTTATAACCTTCAATTCGGCTTTTTCGTCACTTGCCGCGTAATCGCAATTTTCACAGTAAGCAATTGACGATTCGCCGCTTGGTGCCAGCACTGTAAATTCGTGCGAATGACCCCCGCCTATCGCGCCGTTATCAGCCTCAACCGCGCGGAATTTCAAGCCGCACCGCGTGAAAATTTTTGCATAGGCGTCGTACATTTTGTCGTAGGAAATATTCATACCTTCAACGTCTTTGTCGAACGAATATAAATCCTTCATTACAAATTCACGACTGCGCATAAGTCCGAAACGCGGACGTATTTCATCGCGGTACTTATTTTGAATTTGGTACAGCATAAGCGGCAACTGCTTGTACGAATTGACTTCTCCTCGAATTAACGTTGTCACCATTTCTTCGTGCGTGGGTCCGAGACAAAATTCCCTGCCGTGTCGATCTTTCAATCTCATCATTTCATCGCCGTAAACCGCCCAGCGTCCTGACTCTTTCCAAATTTCAGCAGGTTGCGTTATCGGCATTAAAACTTCTTGTCCGCCCTTAGCGTCCATTTCTTCACGGATTATTTGAGTAATTTTTTTCATTACGCGCCATGCCAAAGGTAAGTACGTGTACATTCCGCCGGCGGCTTTTCGGATTAAACCTGCGCGGAGCATAAGTTTATGGCTTAAAAGTTCGGCTTCTGCGGGTACTT
>JAFTEG010000173.1 GCA_017453765.1 Selenomonadaceae bacterium | reverse complement strand
TTGAAGTCTTTGCAAAAATCTTTCCGCCGCGTCAATGCGTACGAAGTTTAAATCGTAATTTTTAAACGCCGCCTCGACTTCCGCACTTTCATTTTTGCGTAAAAGCCCGTGATCCACAAATACGCACGTCAGATTTTTTCCCGCCGCTTTACTCAACATTACCGCCGCAACGCTGGAATCTACGCCGCCCGATAACGCGCAGAGTACCTTGCCGTCGCCGATTTTAGCCTTAAGCGCGGCTACCGTGTCGGCTACGAAAGTGTCCATCTTCCAATCGCGTTTACAGCCGCAAATATCTACGAAGTTTGAAAAGATTTTCTTGCCTTCAACCGTGTGCAAAACTTCAGGGTGAAATTGCACGGCGTAAAGTTTTTATCGGCATTTTCAGCCGCCGCAATGGGACAATTTTCACTTCGCGCAGTTACCGTGAAATCTTTCGGCAACGTGAAAATTCTGTCGCCGTGACTCATCCATACTACGGAATTTTTTTCAACGCCGTTAAAAAGTTTTGACGCCGCCGTAATTTCAAGGTCAGTTTTGCCGTATTCTTTAACTTCGGCTTTTTTCACCGTGCCGCCTAAAACGTGAGTCATCGCCTGCGCGCCGTAACAAATGCCGAGTATCGGAATGTTTAAGCTGAAAAGTTCGGCTGGCGGCAAGCTTGAATTGGCGTCGTAAACACTTTGCGGACCGCCTGTCAAAATAATTCCTTCCGGCTTAAGGTCGCGAATCGCAGAAAAATTTATCGCCGTACCGAGACCGCTTTTAACGTTTTTGTCGGCAGAAATTTTTCCGTCCGTCAGCGTATGAACTTCGCAGTAAACGTGATTTTCACGTACGCGCCGCGCTATCAGCTGATTGTACTGCCCGCCGAAATCTAATACCAAAATCATTTACGTCACCTCATTCAGGTTTATAATTCAAGTTTGTATATCAAGTTTATAATTCAAGTTTATAATTCAAGTTTGTGTATCAAAAATATATCGCCAAATTCGCCGAAATTAGCTTGAGAATTTTTAAACTCCAACAACTTTTCAATAGGATACACTTCAATGTTGTTGTTTGCAAGGGACTTCGCTGTCCAGACATAACCTTCATACAAGCCCTTTAAAAATTCAACCATCTTATCGAAGTAGCCGGATTCTTGCCAAATGCGCGGATTAAACTCCATAAAAATCGGCGCGGGATTTTCTGTCAAAATATTTTTCATACCGAGTAAAACGCGCGGCTCAAAACCTTCCGTGTCAATCCAAATATATTTAACGTCTTTAGGCGAAAGTTTTTTGTCGGCAAAATATTTATCAAGCGGAATGATTTTTACCTTTTCGCCTTCAACGCCCGAATCATTTGACAACATACCGTTATGACCGGGATTTTCAGCGTTCCTGTAAATCGGCATTTCGCTTTCTTCGTCGCCGAGACCGCAATTTTCTGCAACGGCATTTTCGTACAAGTCATTGAGAATTAAATTTGCACGCAGAAGTTTAAAATTTTCCGCGTCCGGTTCAAAGGCAATAAGTTTTAATTTCGGTGCAATCTTTTTCAAAAAGTAAATTCCCGTCGTACCGATATTCGCGCCTAAATCCAAAAATAACCCTTCGCCGTCATCAATGCGATAAAATTTATCAGTCAGCATTCTGAACAAGCGCATACTTTCTTCAGACCAATTTTTTTGCGTCAAGTACGTTGTACCCAAAATAATGTCATCTTTGGACGTGGCAACGTAGTGAAGACCGTCCGCCGTCGTGCAACTCATAAAGTAATTAAGCTGTCGCGCAATGTGAAAAGTCAAGAGGCGATACGCTTTCTGC
>JAFTEG010000172.1 GCA_017453765.1 Selenomonadaceae bacterium | reverse complement strand
TGAAGTTTCCCCTATTCGGAGCTTACCTGCTGATTACCCATTCTTTAACGTTTAGGATTTAACCTTGCGCCATACAACAGATTTTTTCTGCTTTCGCCGCATTCACGCTTGAGCTTATTTCATCCCTACGTTTTAGCTCTGTTGTCTTTAGGGTATTCCAGCAATTCAGGTAGTAGAGGAAGGTTGCAAGCCTTCACTACGCACAAATTTCTTTATGCGCTTACCTTGTTGCGGCTTATATCCCCATAGCTAAAGCTAGGGGTTTTACGCCGCTTTTTGATAATAATTTCTTCAATTTCGACGTCCTCATACAGTGGAACGTCTTCAATCTTTCTATGACGATAATCTTTCCAATTATTCATTTCTAATTTTCCTTTATAAAATATATGTTAAAACGTGTATTACACTTTCAAAAATCTTATACAGTTTTTAATCCGATTAATACCTTTTATCGTGTTCGTATACGCGCATAAGATTTTTAAAACCATAATACATTTTAAAACATATATTAAAGTAATTCAATGCATAAAATCTTCTATTCGGAGGTGATTACGTGAAACTTTCAACAAAACACGGTGAACAGCAAACTACCGTAGCACGCGCAGATTTTACGGGTGGTTTGAACACTTCCGCGCAGGTTGACGCCGTTGCCGAGAACCAATTAGCCGAATGCGTGAATATGGACGTTGATGCGGCGACAGGACGTCTGCGCACGGTAGAAGGCACGGTGGATATCTTGAGTACTGAAATATTTGCCGTTGTCTACGATTCTATTAACTCTTTGATGTTGGTAATTGACGGCAACAAAAAAATCCGCATTGCAGATTTCAGCGGCAATATCAATTCCAATTCAATCGGCACTCTTAGCGGTGATCTTTATCCAAAATACTGCGCGTGGGGCGACGGCGTGCTAATTGCAAGCGGCGGACACCTGCAATATTTCAACGGCGGCGAAATTGTCACGATTGACACGCAGAACGCCGATGACGTTTTTGTAAAGGCGGGACGAGTGATAATTTATTCCGGCAGTAGAATTTTTTACAGCGGCGTCGGTGATGAAAGAGATTGGCGGCAAGATAATAATCGTGAAAACAGTTCAAAGTTTGTCGAGGTCGGTTACAAGGACGGCGGCAACTTCGTAGGACTTGCGTCACTTTCAAATAACATAGTGGCGATAAAGGATAATCGGCGCTGTTACAGATTGACGGGAGAATTTCCCGAATGGCAGGCGGTTGAAATTGCGAATCAGCTTGAATGCAAAGGCAGGCGGAGCTACTGCGCGGTAGGCGACGAAGTTTTTGTACTCGGCAGTGACGAAGTGCAGATGATTCAAAATGCACTGTACGGCAACATAAAGCCTGAAGATATCGCCGCGCAGGTTAAATCTGAAATTCACCGTTTACCTGCCAATGCACAAGTGAGATACCTGCCGCCGCTTTTTCAAGTTTGGTGTATCGGTCGTGACGGCTACATTTTGGTTTACGATATCAGATTCAAGGCGTGGTTTAAGCGGCAGTTCAACGGTGAAGTTTTGGACGTTTTCAATGTCGGCAATGAAGTTTACGTCGTCAAGCCGGATCGAGTGTCGAAGTTGGATAAAGGTACTTTCAAAGACAATGGTGAATGGCTTAGTTGGAAATTTCTTGCACAGAGAATGATTAGTCAACACGATTATTTGTTGAAACGTACAAAAGTTTCGGTGACGATGCTGAACAGTGAAAGGTACAACGGACAAATTTTCTGCGGCAAAGTTGTTCTGCCGTTGCCGATACCTAATCGCGAGGTGAAAGTTTTTGAAGACGATTCGCCGATTTACCGCAATAAAACTAAGCTTGACGGTCACAGCAGGATTAGAGGACATACCTTGCCGCAACAGCCGAATGATAAAATCTTTTGGAGCGAAGAGCCGCTGAAAGATAATCGGCATAAGATTTTTGCCAACAATACATTTGAGATACAGAGTAAGAATTACTTCCGCAGTCACTACCTTGACATAGGCGGACACGGTACCGGCGGAAGATTTATTTTGCAGAGTGTTGTAATGGATATCGCAGAAGTTTGATTGACAACCTTTCGTCTGTTTTGTAATATTTAGGCGGGAGGTGGTTATGGTGGCAACAGTTTTTGATGTATCAAAATATATTTTGGATAAGTACGGCGCAATGTCGGCAATGAAACTTCAAAAACTGATTTTTTATTGTCAGGCAATGTCACTTGTTTGGGACGATGTTCCTATTTTTGAAAACGATTTTGAAGCGTGGGCTAAAGGTCCTGTTTGCCGTGAACTTTTTAATGCGCATAAAGGGAAATTTATGTTGCAGGACAGTAGTTTTTTAAATGAGTATAATCCTAACATTTCAAACTTGACGCCTGAACAAATTGAAACCATTGACACTGTCGTAAATTCTTTGATAGATTTCCCGCCATACAGATTGAGTGATATGGTTCACAAAGAAAAGCCGTGGATAGACGCTCGCGGAGATTGTCCTGTCGGTGCACGTTGTTCAAATGTAATTCCTAAAACGGCTATGTTGGAATATTATTCGCAGAATTGGTAATGAGTAAGAAAAAAGGCAGACAAAATTTTCCGGTTATATTTCCAAAATCTTTAAAAACAACATTTTCGTTAAACGAACAGTTTTTCAAGTGGAGTTTTGAAAATTGTTTATGGGAACATAAAGGCTGGAAAGATTGTTAAGGATTTAAAATTTTTTGCAGAGAATATTCTGAGCAAGTTACAAAATTTTGAAAGTCAAAAGTGGCAGGAAATTTTAAATTCAGCCGGCGGAAAATCTGAAGGACACGGCAACAATAATCACTTCATAACAGCCGATAAATTGCCGCGAGATGAAAAATTGATATTTATCAAATTAGGTAATCGAAAAGCGGCGTAAAACCCCTTGCTTTAGCTATGGGGATATAAGCCGCCACATTGACTTTCAAAAATACGTAGTTTAAAATTGAAACAGCGGTTAGCCTTCCGCTTTAACAAAAACGTGTAACAAATATCAACGGCTCGTGTCTTGCAAACAATGAAGTCGTTTCGGAGTGGGGTCACCCCGTACACTAACCCGCACCGCAGTGCGACACTTAGAGATTTTTTCTCCGGACTAAGTGAATCGTGACGGGTGTAAATAAGTGTGTTGCAAATAAGGAAGAAAGGACGGACTTTGAGAAGATAAGTAAGCTGAAGCCGAAGGGC
>JAFTEG010000171.1 GCA_017453765.1 Selenomonadaceae bacterium | reverse complement strand
CGTTGTAAATTTTTTCGTAAGCCGCCTCGACTTCGCCCATATAAATTTCGTCGTTCATAATCGGCGAAGTTTCCATTTTGCGGCGAATCGTCAAATGGTAATCGCGAATCCTGTCCCAATCATTGGCAAGGTCAACCGCCTTTTGAATGTATTCTTCTTCACTGAAAGCGCAAAGTTCGCCCAAGCCTACGTTTGTCAAGAGTGAGTAGCCGAAACGCGAATTATGACGTTCCTGCACAAGCGTAATTACCGGCAGTCCCATATAAAGCGCGTCGCAAGTCGTACCGCCGCCGGGATAAGGGAAGGTGTCAAGCGCAATGTCGGCGCGTGAATATTTCGGCAGGTATTTTTGTTCGTCCGGCTCGTAAATCAATTTTTCGCGCGGCAGTCCCGCCGCCTCAATGCGTGCAATGGCATGGTCGGTGCCGTACTTTTCGCGGAAGGCTTTACCTTTCAAATAAAGTTTCGCATTTGGTACGGCGTTTACAATTTTCGCCCAAACTCTTAACGTCTCGTCGGTAACCTTAGTAAAGTTGTTAAAGCTTATAAAAGTTACGTAGCCGTTTTTCGTGCAAGGCGCGGGATTGACAACGGTCGGTTCATCGTGCCACATGTAGCAGAAGTGACTGTGTTGCAGGCGTAACATTTTTTCCGAGAAAAATTTTTCATTCAAGCCTACGGGGTCGGTGTACTTGTCAACCATGAAATAATCAATCGCCTTGACGCCGGTCGTGTTAAACCAGCCGATAGCGCTAATGATAATCGGCGCAGGCTTGAAACAGACAACGTTCATAACATTGTTAGCCGTGTGACCGGAAAGGTCGACGAGGATATCAATTTCATCGTCTTTAATTCTCTGCGCGGCAACTTTCGGATCGTCGAAGAGAATATTTCTGAAATGGTCGACGCTCTTTTTAAAATCGGCGGCGACTTGGTCTTCTTTATTTTTGGCGTAAATGTAAACTTCAAACTTGCTCTTGTCGTAGCACTTATAAAAAGCGTAGCTGAAGAAGGCAACAACGTGACGGCGAATGTCGGGGGAAATGTAGCCGATACGAATTTTTTCATGGCGCGGGTGCGTTTTCGGGTCGTGCGTCATAGGTTCGACGAAGTTGTAAAGGTCATTGAAGGCGCAAATTTCTTCGTACAATTTTTCACGGCTGACGTTTACGTTGTGCAGACTGAAAAGGTAGTTGCTGTAATCTTCGCGCTTAATTTTTTCAACGTAGTAGCGCGCATTGGGGTCGACGGGAACGTTGGTGTTCATCTTCGCGCTTAGTTCGTAATGCTTTAAAGAGTTCGGCGCGTCACCTGCATAGCGGTAGGCATGACCCAAAATGTTATGAATCATCATGCGCGTAAGCAGGTCGATATTCGGATTTTCCAGCGCCATTTCCGAGTACTTGATACAGCCGCCGTAATCCTGCTTTAAATCGCAAACACGTCCGCGCAGAAATAATCTGTACGCAGTCGGCGGAAAGTGATCCTCAAGGTATTTTACGGCTTTATCTGCCTCGTTGGTGCGATTGTAGTCGACGTAAATCGACGCGACTTTTTCAGCCGGCATCGGGTCATCGGGTTCAAGCTCCGCAATTTTTTTAACCGTCTCCAAAGTTTTGGCTTCGTCGTGTAATTCGCCGTGATAGCGAAATAATTCTTTTAAAAGTTCGTCAACCTTTTTGCGTTTCTTTTCAATGTCTTTTTTCTTCGGCTTAATTTTTCTCATTAATAATTTCCACCTTTTTTAGTAAGTAGTGAAGAGTGAGGAGTGAGGAGTAGTTTTACTAATTCCTAGCCCCTAGCCCCTAATTCCTAGCCCCTAGCCCCTAACTCCTAACTCCTAAATTCCATTGGATTTTATATCAAAAGCTTAGAAATGTAAACTGCACAAAAAAAGCCGCATTGACGCGACTAAAATTTATCTGTAACCTAGACCAAAATTTATCTTGGCTTAGCAAATTATTTTTCAGCGTGACAAAGTATTTTTCACCGTGACGAAGTATTTTTCAGCGTGACAAATTATTTTTTAGGTGACAAATTATTTTTTCATCATTGCTAAAAATTCGTCGAACAAATACATATTGTCAGTGGGACCGGGCGACGCCTCAGGGTGATACTGCACTGAATAAATCGGCAACTCCTTATGCCGCAGTCCTTCAACCGTGCCGTCATTCATTGAAATGTACGTGACTTCAACCGGCAAATTTTTTAAAGATTTTTCATCAACCGCGTAGCCGTGATTCTGCGACGTGATATAAACTCTGCCGGTTTTCAAATTTTTTACCGGCTGATTCGAGCCGCGATGTCCGAATTTCAGCTTGTACGTGTCAGCGCCCATTGCCAGCGCCAAAAGTTGGTGACCTAAGCAAATTCCGAAAATAGGCTTGCGTCCCAATAACTTTTTAACTTCGTCGACAACATTCGGCAAGTCTTTGGGATCGCCGGGACCGTTTGAAAGAAAAATGCCGTCGGGATTCATTGACAAAATTTTTTCGGCAGGCGTGCTTGCCGGTACTACGGTAATTTTGCAGTCAAGATTGTGCAGACTTTCCAAAATATGTTCCTTAACGCCGAAGTCCATTGCCACGACAAACGGCGCGTTTTTACTTTTGGCGTCAATGGTGTACGCGGCAGGCACCGTGACTTGCTCCACGACGTTCTTTCTGAGCGGCAGGGACATCATCTCATTAATCGTCTGCTGGGACGTGTATTCGCTGACAATGACGCCTTTCATCGTACCGGCAGAACGTATGCGCTTAGTCAACGCGCGCGTGTCAATGTCATAAATGCAAGCGATTCTTTCATTGGACAGATACTCCGACAGCGTCTTTTCCATACTCGAACTTGAAGGCGTTTCACAAAGTTCACCGACAACCAAGCCGCCTACAAAACTCCTGCGACTTTGATTAAAAATTTTCGCCGTGCCGTAATTTCCGATAAGCGGGTAAGTCAGCGTGACAATCTGCCGACAATACGAAGGGTCTGTCAAAATTTCTTGATAGCCGGTCATTCCCGTGTTAAAGACGACTTCGCCTTCCGCGTTTGCATTTGAGCCGCCGAAAAGCTGTCCGTGAAAGACACTGCCGTCCGCCAATACCAATTTTCCTTTCAAAAATTTCACCTCAGTTATATTTATTCAAGCGCTAAATTTTTTTACGTGTTAATTTTATTCAAGCGCTAAATTCATTCAAGCGCTAAATTTTTTTACGTGTTAAATTTATTCAAGCGCTAAATTTATTTCAGTGTTAATTTTATTCAAGCGCTAAATTTTTCTGCCTTTGTAAATTAAAGGGACGCTGACATATTCGTTGAAAAAGCTGACAAGCGGTCCCGTGCAAGACGCCATTATCAAGGTGCCAATATTGACGATACTGCCGCAGATAAAGCCGATTGCCACCGCGCAGGCGTCAATCATTACGCGTGCAGAGCGGAATTGAAATTTGCCCTTCGACCGCGCCGCAATTATCCAACCTATCGCGTCATAAGGTCCCATACCTAAATGCGTCATCATGTAAAGCGACACGCCGAAACAGGAGCTTGTAACGCCGAGAATCAGCAGTACGATTCGTGCAAACATTGTAGGTTCGGTGAACACCGTGAAAAATGACAGGCACCAATACCAAATGTCGACTATCGGTCCGGTTAAAAGCATATTTATCACGGTGCCGAGTTGCACGTAGCTTTTATCAAGTATGTAAATCGGTCCTATGACAATCGCGTTGAAAATCAAGACGCAGGCGCCGTATGAAAGACCGCTGACGTTGCTGTAGCCCAGTTGCATGCAGGAAAAGGGATCGTTGCCGAAAAGAGAAAATCTAAGCAATGTAATGGCAAGTCCCATAATAACGTGCGCGATAAAAATTGCAACAAGCCGCCGCTTAAAAAATTTTTGCAATACTGCGCGATTCGGAGCCGCCATAAATTTTCACCCCTTACATAAAAATCCGCTTTAAAATTATCTCTTAACAACCGCCGCATGTGGACAAACTGCGTAGCAATTTCCGCAATGAATACATAAATCTTGATTAATTTTCAGCGGCACCGTTGCATTGCTTATTGCTTGCTTGGGACATTCTTTGTAGCAAGTTTCGCAACCTACGCAAGCATCGGTTATAAAATAATTCGGTAAAGCCGCCGCCGATTTACGACAAAATAATACTCCCGCCGAAATTAAAGCCGCCTGCTTTAAAAATTCGCGCCTATTCATTGTCACCAGTCCAAATTTTTCCGCCGATAATGGT
>JAFTEG010000170.1 GCA_017453765.1 Selenomonadaceae bacterium | reverse complement strand
GACCTTCGACGGACAAAGTGAAGACGGTGAAAACCAGCCGCCCACTCCTCCGACTTTCGACGGACAAAGTGAAGACGGTGAAAACCAGCCGCCCACTCCTCCGACCTTCGACGGACAAAGTGAAGACGGTGAAAACCAGCCGCCCACTCCTCCGACTTTCGACGGACAAAGTGAAGACGGCGAAAATCAGCAAACTGATACGTCAACAATTTTCGGCTACGTGCAGTCACTTTTCCAAAATGTTCGTCAGCGTTTCTTTGACAACTTCTTCAGCGGCGGCGGCTTTATGCAAAGTATCCGTGAACACTTCATGGGAATGCCGCAACCGCCTATGGGAATGGGAATGAATCAGCCGACTATGGGAATGAATCAGCCGACTATGCATCAAAATTTCGGCTACGGCAACGCGAATGAATTTTGGGGCGGCAACACCAACACGAATGATTATCTGTTCGGCAACAACGACGGTCCCAACACCTTCACGTACGGCAAAGGCGAAGGCATTGACCTTGTAGAAAATACAAAGACCGGCGACACGATTAATCTTTACAACGTCACTCTCGGCGATATCTCCAACGTGGAAATTACCAACAGCTCCATTTCCCTCGTTGTAGGCGAAGATCAAGGCATCGGCGTAAAGACGTCTGACGAAATTAGTCCGAACTTCAAACTTTCAAACGGTGAAACGTACAACTACAATCGCACTTCCGGCGAATGGCAGAAAGCGTAAAATCTGCGCGGCAGTTTAAAAATTTTTGGACGTAAAATTTTCAGTCATTAAAATTCTAACTCTTATGAAATGGGCAGGACGAACAATCCTGCTTTTTTCTTAGTAAAATTTTTCGCGAAAGTTTAATTTAGTTTTAATTCTGCGCGCATTGTCTTTTCATTTTCAAGTATATAATAAGCGGTGTAAACCAAATTGAACTTTCAATAAGAAATTTAAAATGAGGTGTATGACAATGAGAGATTATTTCGACGACTTTGAATTTAATATCGATATCGAATACGAAGAAGAAGACTACGATTGGGATTACGACTATTACTACGACGACTGGGACGACGATTACTACTACTACGATTATTCGCCGCGCTACAACTACCGCGACTACGACTACTACGACTATTCGCCGAGCTACAACTACAATCAGCGCAATGACTACACGCAGAATAACAGCTACACTGAAAACAATTACACGCAAAATAATTACACGCAGAATAATAATTACAACCAGACAAATAACTACACGCAGAATAACAGCTACACTGAAAATAACTATACGCAGAACAATAACTACGTCACAAACAATTACTACAACACCGATAATTCCGGCTCCTCCAACACTTCGACGCAGAGCAACAGCATTATCGGCTACGTACGCAATTACTTCACCGAATCTTTCAGCCAATTCAGTTTCTCCAACGTCTTTTCAACTCTCACGTCAAGAAGAGGTTTCGGACAGTCCCTTTTCGGCAGTACGTCCCTTTTCAATTTCGGTATGCAGGCAGTCGGAGCGATCGGCGGCAACTTGCTTAACAATTGGCTCGGCGGCGGTCAGCAGTCCTACAGCGGATATTCCTACGCCGCGCAGTCCATTAAAGCTATGACGGTTGAAGGCGGCGACAACAAGGAAGTTTGGCTGGCGAATGAGTCCGAAGAAGTCATGATTAACGCGGTCAACACCTACGGCAGTAACGTCCTTGCCGGTAACAATAAAAACAATCAGATTTTCGGCGGCAACGGCAATAACCAAATGTGGGGCGGCAGTTATCAGACGAACGACTACCTTTTCGGCGGCGAAGGTCAAAATACTTTTTGGTACGGCAAGGGCGAAGGCATTGACTTGGTTGAAAATACGAAGACCGGCGATACGATTAACCTTTACAACATTAACCTGGACGATATCTCCAACCTTGAAATTACCGACAGCGCAATTACCCTCGTTGTAGGCGAAGATCAAGGTATCGGCGTCACCAATTCCGACGAAGTCAGCCCGAACTTTAAACTTGCAAACGGCGAAACGTACAATTACAACCGCACCGTTGGTCAGTGGCAGCAAGCTTGATTAATGCGCAATTAAAAAATTCTAACCCCTAGCCCCTAGCCCCTAGCCCCTAATCCCTCTTCCCTACTCCCTAAAAAAAACACAAATTGCCTCTCTAACGAAAAGGCAGGACGAAAAATCCTGCTTTTTTTGCTACAAAAATTTTTTTGGCAATGTAAATTCTATGTTGCAATTTTTATTTTTAAGCGCTAAAATGTCGATATAAAAGGCAAGATTCAAAATTGTAAATTTATGAGAATTTTTGCGGCAGGAGGTAATGCGAAGATGTTAAGGTTAAACATACGTCACCAGTTGCCGCAGACAGACTTGCGAATCACGCACGGAACGCTTGACAGAGCAAAGACCGTACCTTCGCAAGTTCACACCGAAAATCGGCAGGCGCTTTCAAGCAAGTGGATAACGCAACCGCGCATTGAAAGCATTGACGCGTATGAAAGTCAGCGTGTTACCGGCAGGCGTACAATGCTCGATTTGGCACGTGAACGCGGTCAAAAAGGCATTTCAGACGTACGTGCGGCAGATTCCCGCCATACGCAAAACGGCTGGACAAACGCGAATAACAGTGCAAAAGACGGTAACGACATTTCCGCGAAGTATCACCGAAAACTTGTAGAAGGTATGGAGGCGGAACCGGTCTTCAGTCTTGAATGGACAAAAGGCGTCGAAGTTCAATTCCGTACGTCGGAGCTTATCGGCGACATTGACGTAGGCGATTTAACCGCAGAAATTCAAACCGCACCTTCCGCCGAAATTCGCGCGACTCAAGGCACTACCCAAACTTATGTGAAAGATCAAGGTTTCATACGGCGCTGGATAACTGAAGATAATTACGATATCTACGCTTAATATCACTTAATCAAACTTAATATTACGTACTCATACTGAATCATACTTACGCTTAATGTTACGGCTTAAATTTCATGGAGGAAATTTGCATGAGAAAAGTACACACCGACATGTTCGGCGAGTTGGAAATTGACGAAAAGCGCATTGTTCACTTTAAAGACGGCATTCCCGCCTTTGAACAGGAACATGAATTTATAATTCTTCCGTACAGTGAAGAAAGCCCTTATTATTTTATGCAGTCACTTTCAAGGCGCGATTTGGCGTTTATGTTGACTACTCCTGAACCTTTCTTTCCCGATTATTCCGCAGAAATTGACGATGCAACGGTTAAGGAACTCGGCATTGACAATCCGGAAAATGTCTGCGTCTACACGGTTTTGACAATTCCAAAAGAAAGAGATTATCGCGACATGACGGCTAACCTTTTGGCGCCGATTGTCATTAACACCGATAATATGGCGGCTAAGCAAATCGTGATGGACGGCAGCAGTTACAATACGAAACACCGTCTTTTCCCCGAAAAAAAGGGCTAGGCGATTACAAAATATCGGAAGGAGAAATTAAAGGCTAATGTTGGTTTTGACAAGAAAACCGCGTCAGCAAATAATGATTGGCGACGACATTGTAATAAATGTTGTTGAAGTTCAAGGAGAGAACGTGCGCATTGCTATTGACGCGCCGAGAGAGATTAAAATTTATCGCGGTGAAATATACCGTGCAATTCAGGAAGAAAATCAGAAGGCAGCCGCGCAGATTAGAAACATTAATTTAAACGACGCGTTGCCTCTGAAATAAAAAATGCCAATCAAGGAATGGCGCTTTTACTCGAAATATAATTTCGGGTATCAGAATTTAAGGAGGAGTGAAAATCATGGCAGGAAATGTACAAGACGTTATGTCGACGGCATTCGTTGCCGGAGGCGTTGGCGTACAAACAGAGCGTCCCGCATCAAGCACGGGTACGCAAGAGGTGGCGGCTCCCGTCAAACCGCAACAACAGCAGGAAGAAGCTCAGCAGGAACAGTTTGTTAAACCCGGTTCTATGGACGAAGAGTCTACCAAAAATATGACGGAAGAACTCAACAAAGCTATGGAGAGGGCAAACAGTAACCTCGAATTTAAATACCACAAAGAAGTTAATATGATGTCGGTTGCAGTAGTCGACAAAACCTCAGGCAAAGTTATTAAGGAACTCCCGCCGGAAGAAATGGTCAACAACATGATTAAATCCAAAATTTGGATCGGCGCTTTCCTCGACAAAATCGCCTAAAGCTTTTTCAAAACACGAATACAACTTACACGAATACAAATTAAACGCTCAGATTTCGGCTTAACGTCGAAACATTTACGGACTGCCGGTGAATTTCCTAGTACGCACTAACGTCTGCGAAATTTACCGGCATTTTCTTAAAATTCACAAGGAGGGATAAATATGGGCGTCAATGGAATTTACGGCTTGTCAGGCTCCGGTCTCGACGTTGAATCTATGGTCAAAGTCGGCATGATGAGCAAGCAAAGCCAGCTTGAAAAAATGCAACAGACGTACACTAAAAACGAGTGGAAGAAGGATGCTTACCTCGATGTGTACAGCAAAATTCAAGAATACAACACGTCTACTCTTTCGACTTACAAATTGTCCAGCAACATGAACGCACGTACCGCCACAAGCAGTAACGCGCTTATCAAGGCTACGGCAAATGCGTCCGCGCCGGCAATGAACCATAATATTACCGTTGAAAGCACCGCTACCAATGCGTACCTTGTCGGTACGGAAAAATTAACCAGCACCAAACTCAGCGATCTTGTCGATAGCGGCGATTTGACATTTTATATCGGCGACACTACTGATGTCGGCGTAACACCTGCTACATATGCGTCCGCAACATTTACCAGCAGTAGCACTTTCCTTTCTACAAGTACCAGCAAATTCCACAGCATACTGAACGACGCATTGGAAGCAGACAAACTTGAAAACGGTACCGATAATATCATTACCAATTCAGATAGCTCAAATGCTCTTTCATTTAATATTTTGGACGGTACAACCGCAAACGTGGCAAACGTGAATATTACCTACGGCGATATCGCTACACTTCTCGCGGACAAAAACTCGAATTTCCAAGATTTAGTCAACCTTTTAAATAAAAAGATAAGCGAGATTGATGGAGATGGTGAAAGAGTCGCAATTACCGCGTCTTATGATGCCTCTACACAGAGTTTGACGTTTACCAATAATGTTGCTTCTGAAACTGCTACGGTCAGTGTTGGTATTGTAAGCGGTACAGGCGAAGCCGGTAAATATATTTTACAGTCACTTTATGACAATGCCGACAGTACTACTCAAGATTTGTTCGGTTTATCAGATGACGATGCCTATTCATTGGATTTTGAAAGCGAAGGCGGCGGCACTCCGGCAACGTTAGACACGACTAAAGCAAAACAGATCACTATTTCTTCCGCTGATATTGCTAGCGGCGCTACGTTGTACGATTTGATTTCCAAAGTAAACAGCGCCGGAACAAGTATTCGTGCTACCTATGATTCGGCGCAAAATGAATTTTCTTTCTACAACATGAAAGTAGGTTCTGCAAACAGCATTACCATTCAATCTGTTTCCGAAGGTGCTACCACCCTTCTCACCAAAATGGGCTTGAAATCTACTCAAAGCGGCGCAGACCTTACGAATGTCAGCGCAATGACCTTTGCCGAAAATGAGGTTAAGTACACTGCAGGTACCGACGCAAGCGTTTTGATTGACGGCAAATCCTATTCCAATATCAGCGCCAACAATGTCACGGTCAACGGCGTAACGTACAATTTCGGCAACGTTACTGAAAAAACTTCGGCAGTGGTTACCGTTGAACAGGACGTTGACAAAATCGTTGACAACGTAAAATCTTTTGTTGAAAGCTATAACAAACTGCTCGGTGAATTGGACGATATGTACCGCGAAACGCCTAACAGCAGTTATGCGCCGTTGACTGACGCGCAGAAAGCCGAAATGACCGAAGAGCAGATTAAAAAGTGGGAAGAAAAGGCAAAAGCCGGTATGCTTTACCATGACAGCACTCTTCGCAAGATTATTGACCAAATGAGAGGTGCAGTAACTTCACGCGTTGAGGGACTCGGCGACGGCTACAAGTACGACACGGCATATTCAATCGGCATTTCAACCAAAGGGCTTTACGGACAAATTCAGCTTGATGAAGACAAACTTCGCGCGGCATTAAATGATGATCCCGACTCCGTCTACAAGGTCTTTGCGACGCTTGAAAATGATGAAAACGATACAAGCCGAATTGATTCTGCCAAAAGCGGTATTGCTCAGCGTTTAAGTCAAGTTGTAACGGATTCGGTAAAAAGCATTAACAACGTTGCCGGTACCAGCAAGGATAACAGCGATGACAGTCAGCTCAGTACGCTTTTGCGCAACCTGCAGACGAAAATGAGTAACTTCCAGTCAATGATGAATGCCTTTGAAGAGTCTCTTTATAAAAAATATGACGCAATGGAGTCAGCGCTGGCAATGCTCGGTTCGCAACTCAATTACGTCACCAGTATGTTTGCGTAAGATAAACTATAAAAATAAAATATAAAAGGTAAAATAAAAAAATAAAGTATTAATCAGTAGCAAGATGAAAGGTAAGGTGAAGTATGTATGGTGAATGCGGCGGAAGCATACAGGCAGCAACAAATTATGAATGCGCCCCCTGAACAGTTGACGCTCATGCTTTACAATGGTTGTCTTGGATTTATTGAGAAGGGCATAGCGGCGGTAGAAGAAAAAAATTTTGAGGAAGCAAATACAATGTTGCAAAAGGCGCAGCGTATAATTTCCGAATTTCGCTTGACGCTTAATATGGATTATGAAATTTCGCATCAACTGCTCCCGTTGTACACTTACGTTTATGAAAGATTGTTTGAAGGAAATATAAGAAGTAATACCGAGCCGCTTGACGTGGCTAAAGAAATTATGACGGAGTTGCGCGACGCATGGGTAGGCGCGATGAGAAAGGCGCGTATTGAAAGAGGACAGGGTAAAGGCGGACAAGGTTATGCCTGATGACGACGCGAAAGGCGAAGTTAAGACGGAATCTTCCGTGCAGATGAGTGAAGAAGAACTCCTGCGTACGGCAAAAAATCTTTGGACGAATTATCTTGACTTGACGCAGGAGCTTATGAAATTTATCGACCGTCAAGACATTGATACATTTATGTTAATCGTTGAACACCGACAGCACCTTATCAAGAAGATTGAAGCGTTGCCTTCGCATGAGTACCGAAAACTGAAAGAGTTTAAAGAAATTGCAGATAAGATAAAGCCTATGGATCGCGAAATTATGTACAAGGCGCGCGGCTGGCTTAACAAGTCACGGCGCCAAAACAACGTTGTTCGCTCCTACGATTTAGGCGTATCGCTTGCAATGAATCAAAGTGTATCTTTTAACAAGAGATATTGAATATAAAAATAAAGCGCCGTTCAATTCAGCGTTACGCGAATCGGACGGCGTATTTTTTTAGGGGCTAGAGGCTAGGGGCTAGGAACTAGGGGCTAGGGTTAGCTTTTAATCCTTAATTCAATTACGCATTACGCATTAATCAAGCCCCTTGCCATTGACCGGTATTGCGATTGTAATTGTAGCGTTCACCGTTTGCAAGTTGGAAAATGGAAGTCACGTCGGAAGTATTTATAAGCGTCATTTGAGAGCCGGTGTTAAAGCCGATATTAATACTGTCATTCACGGCGTTGGCATAGGTGATATCGCTTAAATTGGTGTCGTAAAGCGAAATGACGTCGTGACCTTCATGAGAAATAACAACGTCATTGCCTTCGTACTTGCCGACACGGAAAATTTCAGGGCCCGTGCCGCCGATTAAAGTATCCGCCGTGTTGCCGTAATAGCCCCACAAAGTTGAAATGCCGCTGCCGCCGATAATTACGTTGGAGTTGTGGTTACCCATAAGCGTGTTGTAGCCGGAACTTGCCGCCGCGTTAATTGTATTGGCATTGACGTAATTTTGACCGCTGTCACCTGCAAGCCAAATGTTATGACCGGAGCCGTTCACTACGATTTGACCTTGACCGCCGGTAAAATAGAATGTATTGACATCGTTTCGGTAGGTTAAATTAGTGGAGGTATTCTGCGCGATTTTCATTTTCAAAACGTCGCGACCGTTGCCGGAAAACAAAATGGGATCGTCGTCATAAGAGGCGCCGGGTTGAAGTTGCATAAAATTGCCGTCCGCCATGTTGAAGGTGATAGACGCGCTGTCACGGCTGATACTGCTGTAACTTACGCCGGAAAGTACAACAACGTCGGCATAATCGCTGTCACCGGTGCCGAAATTTTTTGCAACGTCTCTGGAGTTGCCTTGATAGAAGAAATAATTTCTGCGCGCGCCGCCTATCATGGTGTTTTGACCGCCGCCGGCTCCCCAAAGTGTGGTTCGTCCGTTACCGGAGATTATAGAGTTGGAGCGCGTGTTGCCGGTTATGAAAAGATTGTGATCGTTATCTTCGGCGTCGATAACTCTTACAGTTGAAAATGAGCCGGTGGTGACGTTGTTAAGCCAAATATCGTCGTCGTAGTCACTGCCGACTTTCAAGGTGTCTTCGTTTAAGGTGAGAGTATCTTTCTCATCGTCGTCGTCATCATCGTAGTCATAGTAGTCATCGTCGTCATAATAATCGTCGTCGTCGTAATAGTAATCGTCGTCCCAATCGTAGTAGTCGTCGTCCCAATCATAGCTGTAGCCGATCATGTTGTCGGCGGTTACGGTAACTTTAGATTTTTTCATCAAGCATACCTCCTTTTTTAAATTTATATCATAAAATCACGTAGCGTGTCAATCTTCATAAAAATTCAAGAGGTGTTGGTAAAAATGCAAAGGCTGTCAGCAAAATCATTCGATAAATTTTTCTGCTGACAGCCCCGCTTAAAAATTGTTCATAGGTTAAATTAACTTGACGCCTTTAATTTTATTGTTCATTTTCGGACATTTGAGCCATCCACATTAAAGCACGTGTAGAGTATTTGAAAATTTTGCCGTTACTTATGCTGATAGCGCCGGGCAACGAATTGGCACTGTAGCCGCCGGGCGATCCAAAGGCAATAAGGTAGACGTAATTGCCTTTTGTAATAGCTCTGTTGGTGATCGTGGCATCCTTTGTGTAGACGAACGGAGTACCTTGCGTCCATTTCCAATAAACGGTTTGACCTGTTTGCGGGTTAGTAAATTCGCCAATAACCGACGCGGCGTATTCAGCTCCCTCTACTCCAACAAACTCGGGAGAAGGATCGTCGCTTAATACCAGATACAGAGGAGTAATTATTTCACCCGGTTCAGGTTTTCCGCCAAAAGCACGTACAACGCCATTTTCAACCATAGAGCCGAAACCGATTATAGAATAGGTATTTTTGGACGTGTCGTAGCTTACAATCAAATCGCGCCGAAAAACATTATTATAGACGATAGGGACTTTGTACAAAGTATTACCGCGACCGCTTACCAATGGTTGAAGAATAATTCTATGACCGTCAAACATAGGTTCTACTGCGCGGAAATTTTCAGTGACAGTTCCCTTGTTCCAATCGACTTTAAAGTTATCAGTAGAAGTCAAAATCGCGCCGCCTAAATCAAAACCTAACTCTGAAGTATAGTTTTCCTTCACCGGTATCAACAAAGAATAAACAGAAGAAATATTTCCCATCTGTTCGGGTGTAAGCGTTGCAACAAAGTGATTGTCTTCATTCAGCTCAATAGGTACGGAATTATTTCCCTGCAAAGCGGACATATCTTTCATATTAAGCAGTTTACTATAGAGTACCTTTTGTGATTGATAGCTTGAATTTTGACCGCCTATTAATTTAAATCCCGCATTGGTACTGTTAATGGCTTGTTCAGGGTTAGAGCCTTCCATTGAGATAAATGGATAGTAGGTTGAAATGCCTTTGCTTTTAAGGTATTCGCCGCGCTTGCTGTAGACAACCGCATTGTCAATCGCCGTAATTAAATCAGCGGAAGTTTTTGGCATTATCGACTTTGTATTCTTCGCTAAAAGTCCCAAGTCTATGTATAAATCGGAATATTTGTCGACGTTTCTTGCTTCGGCGGCACGAGCAAATGCACCAAGAAAACCTTCTTCGTCAGAGCGATTTACAGCCTCATCGAAGTATGCCTCGTAAGCCTTACGCAGTTGCGGCATTTTATCCAAGTCAGTCACAGAAAAAATATGCGTTAATTCCTTATCGTCAGAATAATTCTTCATGGCGCTATCGCAGATAACTTTTCCGATTTGTGCGCCTGTCATTGAAGGATTTTTAGCTAATGCGTTAATCCAATCTCTTGTAGGCGTGTCATATATGGAAGGTTCCGCGCCCAGCATGTAGTGAGAAAAATTGGAAATGCTGTTCGCCAATTCATAAGAGCCGGTCATGCAAGCCTTAAAACCTATTAACTCGAAAGGCTTGTTTTCAGGCGAATTTCCATATACACTTGCAAAAGCTTGAGTGAGTTCATCGTAGCTTAAACCATCGTTACCATAAAAATTAGCGGTAGAATCTGTAGGGGTAAATCTGTCGTCGTAGCAAACTCCGCCAAGTCCGCCGTGATTCCAAAAATACATAATTCGACGGTCGGCTTTAAAATTTTCTTCGCCGAATTTCAAAAACTCTGCCAAAGTAGCGGGGTCGCCCATATTCTCATTAAAATCGGCTACTTTTTCCAAACGGCTTGAACTGTACAGATAAATTCCGTCGCCTCCGGCTTGAATTGCAGGATGATGGTATGGTTGTTCTTCAGGAGGTGCATTTTCGTCTGTTTGAACAGGCGGCAAACCACTTGCATAAATCAAAATTTTTACGTTAGGCGGCAACTTAACGTGTTGCATTTCGGCAATATCCTTCGTCGCAAGATTCCCGCCGGATTCCAAGTTTGAGCCGCAGATATACCAATAAATAAGCCAGTTGTTGCTCGCGGCCGCTTCGCCTGCAACTGTAAAGCAAAACATCGCGACAAAAGTCATGACGGCGGCAAAAGTACGTTTCAACATCTCTTTCATCTCCTCGCTAAAAAAATTTTAATCTGCTAAAAATTTTGACCTGAAAAAAATTTTTAACCTGTTGTTTTCACGATAAAAATTTTAATCCGCTACCGCCCCCTTACTTCGATATAAAATCACTGCCGCAATAAACCTGCCGAATAAATTCATCACCTCGCTTAAAAATTTTTCAATATATAAAATATACCTTTAGCTTGAATTATAAATTACAGAGTTTTTATGAATTGGCAGGGGGAGTAAACGACTAATTCCATTTCATAAATCCTCTTCAACCTGTATTATTAAAAAATTTTCAACCTATAAAAATATCTTTAACCTGTATTTTAATTTATTAAATTTTTTGAATTGGCAGGGGGGAGTAAAAAGCTAAATCAATTTCATAAATTCTGTACATAATACAATGACATTGTAAACCCAAAAGGGGGGGGGTATGTCAAGCGACAGCCTTTGTGGTATAATTTGCGAAAAAATTTTTGGAGGCGTGAAATGATAAAAATTTTTGACGGCGCAATGGGTACAATGTTG
>JAFTEG010000169.1 GCA_017453765.1 Selenomonadaceae bacterium | reverse complement strand
TGCCGTCAAAGAAGTTGCCGCACGCAAAAATTTGGTTATTGCTACCGGCGGCGGCACGGTTAAGGACGAAGAGAATATCAGACTGCTGAGAAATTCCGGCGTTATGGTTTGTCTTACTACGGAGCCGGAAGAAATTTTCAGACGCACGGAAAGGCGCGGTGAACGTCCCGTACCTGATGCCGGTGATGAAGACCGCCTTAACACGATAAAAAGACTTTTGGCGGAGCGACAGAAGTTTTACGCGCAGGCTGATTATACCGTTGATACTACGGAATGGTCGCCACTTCAAATTATGAATGACATTTGCAAGCATTTTAGGGGCTAGGGACTAGTAGCTAGGGGCTAGGAACTAGGGTTTAGGAGTTAGGGGAAAAAGTTTTATGGAAAATATCAGAGTGGAACTCGGCGCCGACAGCTATAATATTTTTATCGGCGAAAAAATTCTTGCCGACGTTGCAAAGTTTATCGCCGAATCAAATTTTACAAAAAAAGTTTTAATCGTAGCTGACGGCAACACGGAAAAATTTTGTACCGGCTTGACTGCGGAGCTTGAAATTCGTGACATAAATTTTGACGTGACAATAATCCCTGCCGGTGAAGCGTCAAAAAATCTGCGCGAAGCTGAAAAATTATATACACGCGCCATTGAATTTGGCATGGACAGAAAATCGCCGGTCGTGGCATTTGGCGGCGGCGTGGTAGGTGACTTGGCAGGTTTTGTCGCGGCAACTTATCTGCGCGGCGTACCGTTCATTCAAGTGCCTACCACTTTACTCGCGCAGGTTGATTCCAGCGTAGGCGGCAAGACGGCGGTAAATCACGAACTCGGCAAAAATTTAATCGGCGCTTTTTATCAGCCTAAAGCCGTCTTTATCGACATTGACACGATTAAAACTCTGCCGGAACGTGAACTTAGGTGCGGACTCGGCGAAGTCGTCAAGTACGGCATTATCAGCGATGAAAATTTTTTTGAATACCTTGAACTCAACGTCAAAAAGATTTTAAGCCGTGACGTCGAGGTTTTAACGCACATTATAAAACGTGCCTGCGAAATTAAAGCGGACGTTGTAAGCAAAGATGAAAAAGAGTCGGGACTGCGCAGGATTTTAAATTTCGGTCACACGATAGCGCATGCCGTTGAACAAGTCACTAACTATGAAAAATATCGTCACGGTGAGGCGGTTGCGGTAGGTATGCTCGGCGCGGCACTGATAAGCTACGCAATGGGCAAAATTACTTTCAATGACGTTGCACGCCTTAAAGATTTGCTTGACAGGTTGGGGCTTATTACGCGTTGTGCGGATTGCGACGTTGAGGAAATGTACGCGCTGACTTTTCGCGACAAAAAAACTGTCGGCGGTAAAGTGAATTGGGTTTTAATGGAAGATTTCGGCAAAGTTTTTATCACGGACGCGGTTGCGGAAGTCGAAATAAAAAAGGCATTGAAAATACTTGCGTCTTAAGTTAAAATATCTGAAAAAATTTCTGCGTTACGTTACGGCGACACGAAATTTTTATTAAGGAGTGGTGAATTTGGGAATTGCAAAAATTACCGATGATTTTGATATGAGAAAAATTGCGGACAGCGGTCAATGTTTCCGTGCTGTCGAAGTTCAGCCCGGCATTTTCAGATTTGTTACGCGTGACAAAATTGTTTACATAAAGCAGGTTGGCGAAGGCAGATTCGATGTAAGTTGCAGTAAAGCCGATTGGGAACACGTTTGGGTGCCGTACTTTGATTTAGGCAGAGAGTACGCCAAAATTCGCGAAACAATTTTACTTATAAGCGCGGGCAGACCTTATGAAAATTATTTGAGAGCGGCGCTTGACTACGGCAAGGGTATAAGAATTTTAAAGCAGGATCCCTTTGAAACGCTGATTAGTTTTATTATGAGTCAGCGCAAAAATATTCCCGCGATAAAAAGTTCAGTCGAGTTGACTTGTCAAGCATTCGGTCGGCTTGCACGCACGGCTTATGAGACGATAAATTTCTTTCCGGACGTTCAAACGCTGTCTTTCACTTCCGCTTACGATTTGGCAAGCTTAAAACTCGGCTATCGCGGTCCGTATGTTCGTGACGCCATTGAAAAGGTCAGCAATCGCACGGTGGATTTGGAAGTTTTGGGCGATATGAAAGACGGTCAACTTTTGGATACGTTACAAAAAATTCGCGGCGTAGGCAAAAAGGTTGCCGCCTGCGTTGCGCTGTACGCCTATCACAGATTGAACGTCCTGCCGATTGATGTTTGGATTCAGCGCGCCATTGAAGAAGATTTTAACGGCGACAATGTTTTCTATGAATTTGCCGCTTACGCCGGCGTCTTGCAACAGTACATTTTCTACTACAAAAGGCTCGGCGAACAAGGCTACTGGTTGGTCGGATAATATATGTTGTTCAATCGAAAAATTTTTGCCGCAGTTTTTGCGGCTTATGTTTTTTTATCTCCCGCCGCAACTAACGCGGAGTCAACTGCGCAAAATTTAAATGACGTTGTAAATTCAGATGCCGTCGCAATTTTAAATGACGCCGAAAATTTAAATGACGTAGAAAAAACTTCCACGCAGGTTAATCTTGCCGTCGGTCAGCCGCCGTACGAATCACGCAAAAAACGTCGCACGGTTTATGAACCTTCAACGCCGCCGAATGAAAATGTTCAGCCGTCTTATCCTTGGCAAGAGCCTAATCCTTCGCCGTATCCTTGGCAAGATCCTGAACCTTCATATCCTTGGCAGGACGAAAATCCGGAGCCTTCATATCCTTGGCAGGATGAACCTTCTACGCCGAATGAAAATCCAACGCCTTCAAATGAACCGCCTGCCACGCCGCGACAAGAAGGCGAAGGCTTGGAATTTTTAGTGTACAATCAAAACGGCGTTATGGCATTTGCACTAATCGCGGCGCATGAAAATTACAAGGTCGTCCCCGTGCTGGCGAACAATCAAATTAAAGGTCGCGAAACACTTTCGCAAATAACCGGCGGCTACAGCAATGATGTTGCGATGATTGATGCGAATTATTTTGAACGAGACGGAAGTATTGCCGGCATTTTGGAAATTAATGACGTGATTGTAGGACGCGGTGACTACAAGCGCTCGGCTATCGGCATAAATCCCGACGGCAGTATTGTTTTCGGTCAAGTCAGCTACTACGGCGAAGTGATATTAAACGGCGAAAATTACACGATTAACGGCGTGAACTGCGAACGTCCCGCCAATTCAATTATTTTGTACAATAATCATTACGGCACGTCGACTGATACGAATGACAGCGGCATTGAAATTACAGTGAGAAATAACGTCGTTACAAACATTCAGCGCGGCAAGGGCAACAGTCCGATTCCGTATGACGGCTTTGTAATAAGTGCGCATGGCAATGCCGTGAACAATTTTGCAAACGTCGGCGTAGGCGATTCGCTTTACGTGCAGGAAATGGCGATTGATGACAACGGCAATTTTGACAACGCGATACATATTATCGGCGCGGGGCCGCGTCTTGTAATGGGCGGTCAAGTTTACGTGACGGCGGACGAAGAAAATTTTCCTTCTGACATTCGCGTAGGCAGGGCGCCTCGTGCGGCTTTCGGTGTCACGATTTACGGCGATTATATTTTTGCGGTAGTGGACGGTAGGCAGTCGCACAGTCGCGGCTGTACGCTTTATGAATGGGCGGAGATTTTGGTAAATCAATTCGGCGCGGTTGACGCGATTAATTTGGACGGCGGCGGGTCGGCGGAGCTTATTGTTCATGACAGCGTGGTAAATTCGCCGAGTGACGGCAAGGAAAGACCGGTTGCAAGTGCGCTGATGATTGTACCGAGATAGCGTTTAGGTGCTAGGGGTTAGGGGCTAGGGGCTAGTCTAATTCCTAAAATCTAATCCCTGTTCCCTGTTCCATAATCAGAGGTGATTTTATTGGATAAAAAAATTGTTGACGCTGAAAATGTTGAAAATGTTGAAACTGCTGAAACAAACCCCGCGCCTTCCGATTCTGCGCGTGACGGAAAAATTGAACAGATTAATAAAACGGCGGTAAAACTTCGGCGCGGCAAACGGTTAAGAGATTTTATCATACAACTGATTCAGCTTTTTATCGGCGCGTCAATCGCGTCAGTAGGGCTGGAAATTTTTTTAATCCCCAACGACGTAATTGACGGCGGCGTAGTCGGTCTGTCAATCATGGCGCGCTACGTCTCCGGCATGCCGCTGGGTGTCTTCCTCGTCGTCTTCAACATACCTTTCATATACCTTGCCTACAAACATATCGGCAAGCACTTTGTGATATCTACGATTATCGCAATTTTGATGCTGAGTTTTTGTTCGGAAATTGCAAGAGAATTTCCGCAAGCAACAACGGATCCTTTTTTGGCGGCGATATTCGGCGGAATAATTGACGGTATCGGCGTAGGCTTGATAATGCGTGCAGGCGGCTCATTGGACGGCACGGAAATTGTTGCGATAATCGGTGACAAGCATTCGCCCTTTTCAGTCGGCGAAATTGTCATGTTCATAAATCTTTTCATACTTGGCGGCGCGGGATTTCTTTTCGGCTGGGATCAGTCAATGTATTCACTGGTAGCGTACTTTGTCATTGCTAAGATGATTGACGTTGTGACGAAGGGTCTTGATGAAACATACGCGGTGATGATTGTCACGCAACTGCCTATTGAGGTTACGGACGAATTAAATGCGCAACTCGGACGCGGCGTCACGATTTTGCACGGTCAAGGCGGTTATACGAAGTTGCCGAAAGAAATTTTGTATTGCGTAGTGAACCGGTTGGAAGTTACGAAGGTTAAAGACATTGTGCTTTCAATGGATGAGCATGCTTTTGTTACGGTTAATGCGGTGCATGACATTGTAGGCGGACGCTTTAAAAAATCTTCGCATTAGTTGCTAGATCGATAGATCGATAGTGGTTAGATCGATAGATCGATAGTGGTTAGATCGATAGATCGATAGTTGATAGATCGATAGTGACTAACAACTACTAACTAACAACTATCAACTAATCCCTAGCCCCTAGCCCCTAAAATGAGGTGAACTTTGTGCCGAGAAATTTGTCGGCTTGGATAGATATAGTTGTTCTCTTAAGCAGTACGTTATTCATGGTGCTGGCTTTTTCATATTACAATCGCTACGTGGCAATGGCGGCTTTTTTGGTATGGGTACTTTTGCTGGTATTTTCCATTGAACGCTACGGACACAGACGCGCAAAATTCATAGAGTACTGCGAAAACGTTATCGGCAGCGGCAATGAAATGATGCATTACGCTACTACAAATATTCCGCAAGCCATGATGGTAATTGATGAATATGGGCGCCTTGAATGGTGCAACGAAATTACTAAGGATTACGCCGATCATAAACCGGAACAAGGCATGGAGTTAAACGAATTTTGGGAGGGAATTTTGCAGGACGAAGTACTTGAACCGGTGCCGGAAAGTGAACTCGATAATCCCAAAGTCGGCAGTTACGTTACAAAAGTCATACGCCATGACATCACTGATACCGGCGAAGAACTTACCATTGTACGCTATTTCAAAGTTCGTTATCGCCAAATGCGTATGAAAGCCGAATACCCGCAATTAATGGTGCTTTTTGTGCAGGAAGTCACCAAGTATGAAAATTTGAAAATCGAATATCGCCAAAGCCGCACGGTGTTAATGTATGTGCAGGTTGATAATTACGATGAAATTATGCAGGGGCTGAATGAGTCTGAAAAAACCGCGTTAATGCTGTCGGTAAGTGAAACGCTTGAAAAGTGGATGACGTCTTTGTCAGGCTTTATGCAACGCGTTTCAAATGATTTATTTGTAGTCGTGTTGCAACAGTACGCATTGGACAAAGCGATTGAGGAAAAATTCGGCATACTGGATCAAATGCGGCAGTTGGTCAGCAAAAACGGCATACCGGTCACGCTGTCAATCGGCGTTGCAGTTGCCGAAAAAAGGTCAAACGTGCAGTCTATGTCGGAACTCGGCGTACAGGCGCAGGAAAGATTAAATGCCGCACTTGCACGCGGCGGAGATCAAGTCGCGATATCCCTTGAAGGCAAAGTTCAATATTTCGGCGGACGAGCAAATGCGGTGGAAAAACATAACCGCGTGCGTGCGCGTGTCACGGCTAATTCCATTCGCGAACATATGGAGGCGTCGGACGAAATTTTTATCATGGGGCATGTCCGTGAAGATTTTGACGCATTCGGCGCGGCGTGCGGCATTGCGGTTATGGCTATGCACCTTAAAAAACCCGTTCACGTAGTTTTAAGTGATTCGGTTGACAGCATTGAAAAAATGCTTAATCAATTTGAAAAGGATAAGTCGGACGCTTACAAAAAGCTTTTTACAAAGGTTGCCGATATTGTCGTACCGGTTTCAATAAATCCGCTTTTAATCATAGTCGATACGCACGTACCGTACCTCGTCGCCGCACCGATTTTGTTGGAGCGCATTGAAAGAGTTATCGTGATAGATCACCACCGAAAAAGCGACGTGGCGATAAAAAATCCCCTGCTCTTCTATCACGAGCCTTCCTCAAGTTCAGCGTCCGAATTGGTGACGGAGCTTTTAATGTACTTTGACGATAAAATTGTTGTCGGTAAACTTCCGGCAACGGCGCTTTATTCCGGCATTGTCGTCGACACAAAAAGTTTTACCGTGCAGACAGGCATACGAACTTTCGACGCGGCGGCTTACCTTAGGCGTAAAGGCGCTGACCCCGTAGTTGTTCGTGAACTTTTTATGTCGGACTACGAAACTACGGTTGTTCTGTCCAATGCTATATCGCAGTCTGAATACTTTGAAGGCGGCCTATCGTTTCGTCCATTGATAAATTAATCCCGCACGTGCAGGCTATTGCCGGGCAGGCGGCTGATACGCTTTTGATTATTGAAAATGTTCGTATGACTATCGTTTTGTTTCAGATGAAAAATGACGTTATCGGCATAAGCGCGCGTTCGACCGGTAATTTAAATGTTCAAGTCATTATGGAGCAATTCGGCGGCGGCGGTCACCAAAATGTTGCCGGTGCGCAGGTTAGAAATTCAAATATGGGCGAGCTTAAGCCGAAAGTCATTGAAGCGGCGCGAAAATATATTTATGAAAGCGACAGGGAAGTTGCGCTGGCAGAGAAACATTAGGGGCTGTTGGTAAATTCAAATTGGTAAAAATTTTTTTATGAATTACTTTTCTTTGGCTTATGAATTACTTTTCTTTGGCATAGGATTTACTTTTCTTTGGCGCAAAGAAAAGTAACAAAAGAAACATGGCGCGGATGTAGCTCGCATGCCGTTCGATAGTTTAAACTTTTACGTACGCACAAGGTTACGATAAATCTAACTTTGACGTACGCAGCTCAAAGTACATCCGCGCCGATTTTTTTTGGATTTGAATTTACATACAACCACTAAGCATTACAAGCTAAAATCTACAGGCTACAGGCTAAAAGCTACAGGCTACCATCTAATTAGGGAGTGACGTTATGCTAAGAAAAATTTTTTGTACATTAATTTTGGCGCTGATGATTTTGCCGAATATCTGCGCCGCCACTCAAATTCAATCGACCAATTATAACGGCGATTTTCAATTTGTTTACCCCGAAGTTAAAATCGAAGACAGGATTATTGCAGGCAGAATCAATGAAAAAATTCGCGAAGAGGTCAAGGAATTTTTTTCTACCGTGCGTGAACCGTACCCTTCCGCAACGGCGTCAATGAGTTACGAAATTCCCTGCGACAAAAATAATATTTTGAGTATCGTTTTAACCGAGTATGTCTACTATCAAGGCGCGGCACATCCCTTAATGTTTAAGCGGGCGCTGAATTTTGACGTACGCTCCGGCAAATTGATAGGTCTTGACGGCTTGAAAAAAATTTCGCGCAAGTACGCAAGTGACGATTATTCGCCAAAAGGTCTTACGCGAAAGTTAAAATCTTACGCTAAAAATAATAAAATTTATTTGTACAACGATTTCAAGGAGCTGGAAAAATTTCCTGAAAACTTTTACTTCGATGAAAATTTACACCTGCACGTTATTTTTCAGCAGTATGAAGTTGCGCCGTACGCGGCAGGAATTATCGATTTAGATACGGCTAGCAATTAGGGCGTGTTGAATAATTCAAATTCTTGTAAATAGAAAAGATTTTTTTAGGATTTACTTTTCTTTGGCGCAAAGAAAAGTAACAAAAGAAACATAGCGGCATTAAGTGCGTCCACATTCTATATTTCGGTAGTTTAT
>JAFTEG010000168.1 GCA_017453765.1 Selenomonadaceae bacterium | reverse complement strand
GCCGCTTCAGTCATACCGGCTAAAGGTTTAATAGCCTTCGACGCAAGCGCAATGCTGACTACGGAAATAACCATTGCCACGACGATTATAGCCGCGATTAAGTGTCGCAAAATACTATTACGATCTTCATAAACTTTAGTTAAAGGCGTCGCAATACCGAGCCACATGCCGTTCATCAAATAAACTTCAATTTCTTGAAAATCGGGATTGGGTTTAAACTGCGCGCCCTGCGGCTGGTAGCGGTGATAAAGCACGGTGTTGTTTCTGTCCATAATGTAAACGTAGCCGTAGTCATAAATGGACATTCGACGCAGTTCCTGAATTATAAAGTTGAAATCAATGTCCATACCGATAACGCCGACAAATTCGCCGTCTTTATACATCGGCGCCACGTAGGAAATTACGTAAAAATGAGTTACAACGTCAACATAAGGTTCAATCCACGTTGCACTGTGACTTTTCATCGGAAGGTAGTACCAGCCGACTTTTTGCGCGTCATTGGGATCGTACGGCGCAAGGTCAATGGGTTCACGCTCCAAAAACGGTGAAAGCGCACCTTCCCAGCGAGCCTCTTCGCGTTGCATTGAAAAGCCGCCTTTAGTACCGGCAATTTCCGGCTTTATGCGAAGGTAGTACGAAATACTGCCGTCAATGCCGAATGCAATAAAGCTCAGCTGGTGTTTCATACGTGCTAGATAATCTTCACGGTATGCACGATCGTTGGCAAGTCTGTCATAACTTTCAATCGCGTCAACCGCCTGCAATTTCATGCCGTTTACGCCTTGCCGTATTGAAAAAAATGTTCGGTACAATCTTTCGCGACAGATAACACTCATTGCGCGAAGTGATTCATTTGTATGCTCATATACCAAATTTCCTATTGCAACCGAACTGCCCCAACCAAGTACCGTAGACGTAAAAAAAACTGTCTGCGATACCAAAAAGACGACTTCCAACATTATGGAGCGGCGATAACATAAAAGCAGGTAAAGCATTAGTATAAGGTAGAGGTCGACGACGGTTAAACATTCCGCAAAAAATTTCACCCACGTTTCAAGGTGATCCATGCCGTAGATTTGATATTTTTCAATGTAAAAAAGTGCTACGGGAAAAAGCAGGTAGAATCCCGTCGCTATTACCCACGCGCGGTGTTGTTCGCTTACCGAAACATCGTCCGCCTCGTCTTGAATTGAACTTTTTGCAGGCTTATAAAAATTGTAGTCTCTGCTTACAAGGAAGAAAAACCATGCCAAGTCAAAAAATACGGCAATGAAAAAATCATTTACAAAGCAGGCGAAAACGTACGCCGTAATAAATTCCGTTTCGCCCGGCGTTATCAAAACTTTAACTGCGTCCAATTCTGCCGCCGTCACCGTCAAGGCGCGAAATGCCGTAGTCACGCAAAATGTTATGAAAAGTACAGCCAAAAACTTCCACAGCATATTTACTTGAAGTGCGAAGGGCGGCTCTTCTGACGACACAAAAAATTTATGCCAAATGGTGAACGGCAAGAATCCTGCCAAAAATACCCATAGATTTTTTACAAGGTAGAAGGCATAATCTATTGGTGCATGTTCCGCCGCACGAAAGGCGTTAAGCTCCGGTAAAGTTAAAAGCGCGCCGACATATACGCCGATTGCCGCAGGAAGACCATACATTAATCCCAGCACCGGCGGTACAAATGCGGCGAAACTTATAACTTGATCCGGTATTGCCAGCACCTTACCGACGAATGACGCTATAAACCAATACAAAAAAGCGGATAGGCAAAAACTGAAAATTTTTCCGCTCACGTGCCTTCAACCTCCTTATCCATATCTATTTTAAATGCTTTACAAGCCTCTTCGCCGTACTTTTCTTTCAACTCTTCGCGCAGGGATTTAACTTTATCTTGAAAAGCTTTCAATTCCTCCGGTGTCAAATCGATAATCTCCAAACCGTCCTCTGCAAATTGAACGCGAATTTTCTTTTCTTCCGTCTCCAAATAATCCCTGCTCCACTCACAAGCCTCTTTCATCTTGTCGCGCAGTAGTGCTTGCGTTTTAGGTTCCAATGCCTCAAAAGTTTTGCGATTAACTACAAACAAATAATTTTCATACAAGTAATTCCAAACCGTCATATACTTTTGCACTTTGTCCAAATGTCCCGACTGCATAAGAAAAAAGCCGTTCTCTTGACCGTCTATGTAGTCCTGCCTAATGGCAACATTGAGTTCGCTCCAACCAAGCGGCACCGGTTCCGCGCCTAATGCAGAAAAAAATAGTCGGTAAACTTCACCGCCTAATACACGTATTCGCATACCTTTAATATCTTCCGGCTTTCTTACGGGATTTCTGTTGCTTGTAAGTTGGCGCATTGCGTTATGCGTCGAGCCTAAATATATCAAGCCGTATTCATCCAAAACCTTTGAATAATATTCGCCGCCGGTAGTGTCAATAATTTTTCGCACTTCTTGATAATCGGAAAATGTCCAAGGAATTGTCGCCACTTCCAAGCGCGGATCCAACATTGACATTGTACCTGACACATAAGCGCCGATATCTACCGAGCCTTCGGTAAGGGAGCGCACTGCCTCATTTGTGTTACCGCCCGTCATTTCGTCGTTTGGATAAAATTCTATGTGAACATTGCCGCCTGACTCTTGCTCAACCGACTTTACAAAGCGTCTTGCCGTCAATGTTTCAATTCCCTCATCCGTACCGTTGGCAGTCATCACCAATCTAACTTTCTGATAGTCGCTTGAACTTTTCTCAGCCTCTTCATGCTGTTCACCGCAACCGCTGAAAAAAATTATTGCCGTCAACAAAAAACATATTGACGCTAAATACAATCGCATCCCGAAATTCTCCTACACTTTATTTTTATCGAGAGTCAAAAAAAATTCACCCTAAGGATAACATTTTATGATTTCCAAGTTTTTTGTGATTATAGCATATTCCTATTACCCAATACTACATAAAAAATTTTTTTTTAGAAGGCGCCGATTATTTGTCCGGCGCAAGATTTTTCATTGGAATATTTCAGACGAAGTAATATAATTTATTTCAGAAAATAAATTTTTTGTGGAGGGGCTATCAATGAATGAGCAGAGTACCATTGCCTTTTTGATAAAAGGGCTTTTGTCGAAGGTTTTTAAATTGGTTGCCGTAATGGTAACGGTGATGCTTGTCAGCATGTATCTTTTTTCAAGTTACACGGCGGTAGTAAATGAAGCCGGCATTGTACGCGGCGGCAGTCAACGTGTAGTTAAGCAGGTGCTTGCCGGTGCGGACTCTGCTCAAGCTACTGAAAAAGTTGAAGGCTTGCTTAAAAAATTGGACGGCGCGATTTTACTCGGCAGTTTTTCTTCCGAGCGCGATAAAGTCGAATCTTACTGGAATGCGGAAGTTAAAACGGCAATTTCAGATTTCAAATCTACCAATGATCCCGCGAAACTTTTGGAAGTCAGCGAAACCTATTTCGGACTTACCAACTCAATGGTAGACGCGGCACAGAGTATGGTAAACATTATGACCGGCGTCTTGTACATTTTGCTAATCGGTTTTGCAGTGGCGGTAGGATTATTTTTGAAAAAAGTCTACGCGACTTTCCAAGAAAGAGTAGTTGAACCCATTGCCATGCTTGAAGGCAGTATAAACAAATTGGCGCAGGGCAATTTAAATCAAAAGTTACTTTATAACCGCACTGACGAAATTGGTAAGCTTTATGACCTGCTTAATAAAATGCGTGAAGGACTTTCAAGCTACGTGCAGGACATTGAAAAAAATCTTCGCACTATGGCGGCGGGCGAGTTGGTGACGGCTACCGATATGAAGTACATTGGCGATTACGCGCCCATTCAAAGTAACATTGAACACATACGCGAATCCCTTTGTAACGAAATGCATTCAATGAGTGAAATTGCCGAACAAGTTGCGGTAAGCGCCGGAGAAGTGTCGCAAGTGTCTCACAGTTTGGCGGACGGCGCCGTAAGTCAAACTGAAAGTATTCAACAACTGCAAGCCAAAATTCAAGAAACTATGGAGCAAAATGCAAAAGTTGAAACCTTCGTGCAAGACGCATTGAAACGCGGCGCCGATACCACGAAAAGCATTGAACTCAGTCGCGTGCAAATGGATAAAGTTGTTGACGCCATGAATGAGATTAGCAGGGCGTCGGAAGAAATTAAATCCATACTCGGCGCGTTGGACGAGATAACCGGGCAAACCGCGCTTTTAAGTTTAAATGCATCAATCGAAGCCGCACGAGCCGGTGAAGCCGGCAGAGGTTTTGCCGTAGTTGCGGAGGAAGTCAGAAAACTTGCCGAACAGTCCGCAGAATCAACGCAAAATATTCAGCAACTTATCACCAACGCGTTGACCGGAATTGCTCACGGCATGGAAGTTGTCGACACGGCGTCCAACTCTTTGTCCGGCGTCACCGAAAACACTGAGGAAGTCACTAAAGTCATTCACCGGCTTAGCGAACAGAGCAAGGCTCAACAAAATATTATGAATGAAGTCGACGCGCTGTCACAGACAATTTTAGGCGTCGTCACCGATAATTCCGCCGTGTCCGAAGAATGCGCGGCGGCAAGTTCCGAGCTTTCCGATTACTCCAATGCATTTAAAGAGAGCGTCGGTAAATTTAAAACTGCTTAAATTTAAAATTTAAAACCGCTTAGTCTATAAACCTACACCCGCTTAGTCTATAAACTGCCTGCACGCTGATAAGGAGGGTACATATGCAAAACGTCACTCAAAAAATTATTGAAATTATAACCGCCAATTTTCCCAACGGCATAAGAAATGACTTTATCGACATCAACAAAATTTTTCGCATTTACGCGGCAGAAAACAGCGCCGAAAATATTGTGCGCGATTTAATTTCTGACGTCATTCAAGAAAAAGGCGTTGAGGACGGCGGAAAGTTTTTTTTCATTTCAGAAACTGACATTGAAAAAATTCAATCGTTAGCGCAAAAAATTTTGGAGACTACTCCCATCGCCTATTACGCCGCCGTTTACGAAAAGCACGCAGATTTTTTCACCGCCTTAAATATTTTTTCGCCCGACGTGTTAAAAAAATTTCTGCAGACGGTTGGCGACGGTAACTTTTATTTTGACGAATTTTTTGCCGTGAGTTTGATGACGCGCCTTGACTACGAGATTGCCAAAATTTTTATGAAGGCGCCTTCCGCGCTGTCGATTGATGACTTGCAAAAAACTTTGTCCTACGTTCCCGCCGAAAAAATTTCTGCCATTCTCACCGACACGAAAAAATATTTGCCTGCACTTAACGGCAAGTTCATTCCCATTTCCAAAATTAAATTCGACACGGACGAGATTAACGCCGCAATTAATCAGATATCTGCCTGCATTAAGAAAAAAGGTCACGCCGAAATTGATGACTACGACTTGTACTCAAACTTTGCGCTTAATTCTGAAGTTGACGAAAATATTTTACGCGACTTCATTCACGCCAAATTTTTCGACAAACTTTTTACCAAGCGCCGCAAAAAACTTTTCGCCAAAAGTGACGCTAATGCCAATGCCAAAGGCGCTATGGCTCTTCTGCGCGATTTTATCAGCCCGAAACAAGAAATGACCGTCACGGAGCTGTTTGCTTACTCTGAAAAATTAAATATTACCGGTTACGTTATCGCATTACGTTCTGCCTACGAGCAGATGAGCCGCGTCGATAAAAACTTGTTTGTTAAAGACGCGCTGATACATTTCGACGTTGCCGGCATTGACGCCGCACTGACGCCCTTTGTGCAGGGCAAAATCATTCCTCTGCGCGCCGTCACAAGTTTTACCGGTTTTCCGCCGGTTGACGGCTACACTTGGAATTTGTTCTTGCTGGAAAGTTTCTTGCGCAAGTACAGCCAAAAGTACGTTTATGCCTCTTCCGATTTTAATAATGCAAGCGCCGGTGCCATTTACCCTAAGTCTATGAAGTTTAAAGACTACCTCGACCTTCAAGCTCACGCCGTACTGCAGGACAAAATTAAATTGGAAAAAGATATCGTCGCTGAATTTTTAGTCTCTCAAGGCTACCGCGTCAATCGCATTGATAAAGTCACAGAAAGAATTATTGCCCGCGCGTATGAAGTTTCTGAAAAAATTTGAAGGATTATCGCACTTGACATAGAATTTTTTAGCATTATGTACAAGTATGAATTTGATTCAGATACCGGCGGCATTTTGTTGACTAATTCAGATGAAAAAATGCCCAAAGAGCCGCGTCCGGTTTTTGCCGAAGAAATGAATATTCTCGGCTTTAATCGGCGTTGGCATTACGATAACCAAAATGATATCCCGTACCTTTGGGCTGTCGCGGGAAATTATTTTTACCGCGCTAAACTAATCGCCGTAGTTAAAGGCGGTTCGCTTTATGAAAAGCCTACGCTTGAGTTTGTCGAGGAAGACGGCTTGCCCGAAGGTGAAACGATTTTGCCGATTGACATTGCCGCTATGTCAAAAAAAAATTTCGAGCTTATGGAAAATCTACGTCAAGCTACCATTAAGCGCATTTTCAACTACTGGACGCGTATGAAAAAGCGCCTTGACTGTTTTCACGTGGCTTTCAGCGGCGGCAAGGATTCTATTGTCTTGCTGGATTTAGTCAAGCACGCTTTGCCTAAGTCCGCCTTTATCGTCGTGTTCGGTGATACGCGCATGGAATTTCCCGATACTTACAAAATTGTCGATCTCGTTGAAAAGCAGTGCAAAGACGAAGGCATTGAATTTTATCGCGCCGCCTCTCACCTTTTGCCGGAAGATAGCTGGAAAATTTTTGGTCCCCCTTCTACCGTTTTGCGCTGGTGTTGCTCCGTTCATAAGGCCGCCCCGCAAACTTTGAAGATTCGCGAAATTTTGGGCAAGACTGATTACGTCGGTGTTGATTTTGTCGGCGTTCGTGCCGCTGAAAGTGTTAAACGCGCAGATTACGAAGTTGAAAACGTCGGTATGAAACAGCGCGGTCAACATTCTCAAAATACCATACTTGAATGGGGATCCGCCGAAATTTGGCAGTATATTTTTATGTACGGTTTGCCGATTAATGAAACTTACAAAAAAGGCAATTCCCGCGCAGGTTGTCTGCTTTGTCCTATGTCTAGCGGCAGGGCAAATTTTTTTCGGCGCAATGCCTACCCCGATGAAGTTGACAAATTTGCTGATTTAATCAAAGAAAATATCACCGATGAAGATATCATTTCATACATAGATAACGGCGGCTGGAATAATCGTAAAAACGGCAGAGATTTAAAAAATCCTTTGACAAATTACAGCGAAGAAATTTCAAATGATTACTTGTACATTACCGTTACAAATCCCAAAACAAACTGGCTGGAATGGTTTAAAACCGCGATAGGATTTCCTTTTCCGTACGCAGTTGAAGAAAGCATAGAGTCGGGAAATAAAACTGTTACAGCGAAAGTTAAAACCGTTTATGACAAAACGCCTGCAATGAGAATTTTTAAATCAGTTTTTCACAAGGCGGCGGCTTGCGTAGGTTGCGGCGTATGTGAATCAAATTGCAGGCAAGGCGCTATATCTTTTAAAGACGGCTTTCACATTGATAAAAAAAAATGCATTCACTGTTTGCAATGCCATGAGATTGACAGAGGCTGTCTTTTATATCACGCGATTGTATTGCCGTTGGAAGGAGAAATGAGCTTGAAGCAAAACTTAAATACTTTTGCAGGACATGCACCAAAACCTGAATGGTTCAGAGAATTTTTTTATAATACAGAAACTTTTATGCAAAAAAATACTCTTGGTAGCAAGCAATTTGATTTCTTTAAACGCTTTCTTTATGACGCCGAATTTGTAGACAAGAAAACAAAAATTCCTACCGAATTTACCGCACTTATAAAAAAAATCGGCTGGGAGTCTCCAACGGCATGGGGATTGATTTATATAAATTTGGTTTACAACAATCCGCAAATACGCTGGTACGTCGATAATTTGCCGCTTAATAGAAGTATTGACCGCGCAGTTATCGAAGAAAAATTGAAAATGGAAGAAGTTAAAGGACAAGGTTTAACGACTATACCGGGAGCTTATAAGCGACTTTGTGAAACGCCGCTGGGAACGTCCCTGCATTTCGGTACTACGACATCGGACGGCAAAAACCTTGCGACGTTGACGCGAACAAAAGCGCGAGTGGACGACGGAAGAGTAATATTGTACGCGCTGTACAAATTGGCGGAGGCGGCAGATTGGTATCAATTCAACTTAACGCGAATGATGAACAATGAGGCATCGGCGGGGGTGAGTCCTACAAAAATTTTCGGCATAGACAAAGAGGAAATGGAGCAGTGGTTAAACGGACTTTCGACGAAGTATCCGCAATTTATCAACGCGAGTTTCACGCACGATTTAGAAAAGATATCGCTGTTTTCAGACAAGACATCGCAGGACGTATTAAAATTATTTGACAGTTAGGAAGTGAAGTTGTGGGGACATTAGATTCAAGGTCGTACGCGGAATATTTTGAGATAGACGAAGGCTATTATCCGGAGATAAATGAAAGCTCGATAAAAGACCCGAAAAACAAATGGCAAAGCACGTACCCGCACGGCACGATAGTAACGCTTTTAAAAGATTTGGAGCGTGCATTGTCGCGAGAGGATAAAAAAAGCGTATGGGTAGAGGGCGCGTACGGCACGGGAAAATCGCGGGTTTTGTGGATGGTGCAAAAACTTTTGACGTGTCCTGAAAAAGAATTTGACGCGTACTTTGAAGAGTACGAAAAATTGCAGAAGGAAACGGATCTGCGAGAAAGGTTACGTGCGGCGCGAAAAAATAAAATCGTGACGGCGCGGCGTTATGCGACGGGCGATATCACGTCAACGCAGAAATTAATTTTCGCGGTATATGAAAGTTTGACGGCGGCGCTGAAAAAGAGCGGCTGTAAATTTGACGGCGCAAAGACCCTGCGCGGAAAATCGTAAGCTGGCTTGAGTCGGACGCGGCAAATTTAGAGTTATTCCGTGCAAAAATAAAAAAGCCGGAATATAGAATGTCGGCAAGTTTAGCGAATAAAAGCGCGGAATTGATAATAGAGCGGCTGAAAAATCCGCAGGCGGAAGTGTCCCAGCTGGTAGAGGAAATATTAAAGCTCGGCGAAAAAGAAGGTATTCGCGCGTTCAACATAAATATGAGCGATTTGATAGATTGGATAACGGAAGTAATAGCGGAAAATAAATTGGGCGCGCTGATTTTGTTTTGGGACGAGATTTCAAAATTCTTCTTTAATAACCGCAATAACTTCGATGAATTTCAACGCCTTGCAGAGCTTACGAACATAGCGCCGTTTTACCTTGTCATTGCGACGCACGAAACAGGAAGTCTTGTAGCTGAAGGCGATAAAGGCTTTAAAATTTTACGTGACAGATTTATCCATTCAAATATTACGTTGCCAAATAACATAGCCTTTGAACTTATCGGACATGCGCTGAAAGTAAAATCTGCCGCGCGAGGTGAATGGGAACGCATTTCCGCCACGCTGAAGAAACGTACGGAAAAGCCGCGCAAAGCCGTTATGGAATTTACTCATATTAACAATGAAAACATTTTAACGGCGATTTTGCCGATTCACCCTGTAGCCGCAATTATGCTTAAAAGTTTGGCGTCGTACTTCTCCTCGAATCAGCGCAGTATTTTTAATTTCATTAAGAATAATGATCCGAGTATAAAAGCATTCCAAGATTTTATCACGCATAACAGTCCGCTTGACGGCAAAGTTTTGACGGTAGATTATCTTTGGGATTTTTTTTATGACAGCGGCACGGACGAACACGGCGGCAGTGTCGGCAGAATGAATTTAAAGCCGCAAGTTCGCGCGATTCTCGATTCGTACGTAACTTGCAAGGATAGTTTGAGTCCGGAGGAACAAGCCGTTTTAAAGACGGTGTTGCTTTTTCAGGCAATAGATACCGGTACGCATGAAGGTATTGAACTTTTTAAGCCTACGAAAGAAAATTTGGAGCTGGCATTTAAAGGTGACGGCAGGTTTGAAAACCGCGCAGTTCAAATAGCAAATGAATTGGTTAAAAAAGAGATTCTCTTCAATCGTCCGGGTAAAATCGTAACTTTCGCAACAATGTCAATCAGCGGTGATTTGGCGGAGATTGAAAATCATAAACAGAAAGTTGCCGATAATGTAAAGACTGCCGAGCTTGTAAGAGACGGCAATTTACTTTCGGTGATAGAGATGGACACGGTTCACAGTGCGCGCTACGTGTTGACCGCCGTGACTGCCGATAATTTTACGCTGACGATTAACCGCCTTACCAATGAAAAGGAAGATTATCACATAAAAGCTGTGGTATGTTTTGCGCGAAACGAGGCTGAACACAGTAAGCTTTATAACCTTATCGGCGAGGCGGTCGGCAATTCGCGCTATCATAAACTTGTATTTATCGATGCGTCGTCAAATTTGATGAACAGCGAACTTTTCAAAAGCTGGGTTGATTCCGCCGCGAATGAAATATATTGGCGCGGCAAGGACAATCCTCTTGCCGAAAAGATGAAAACTTCCGCCGCTGACCGTTTGAATGATTGGAAGGCAACTTTTGAAAACGGTTCATATGTTTACTATCCCGCCGTGAAAAATGAAGATGAGCCGCGTAAAGGCATTTCGTGTCAAAGTGCCAAAAAAGTCAAAGCAGAAATGACGGACAACGTGCGACATTTTTATCCGTATTCATTTGACGCCGCCGATATTACGGGTACGCTTTTTCAATCTCTCAAGCTTAAGGTAATGGCTGAAGCCGGCATTGAGCAGACAACGGTTTCTATGATGACGGAGAAAAATGCTAAAATTATTTTCGGCGATATATGGAAAATGTCCGGCAAGTATTGGAAAATTTATCCCGATATAAATATTTCACGGCTGAAAATTGAACTCGACACGCTGATAAAAAATGAACTTGCCAAAAATATCCGAATTGCATTTGATGATATCGTGGCATTTTTATTTGAACGCGGGTTTATGCCGCTGAATGTTTATGCGTACGTGACCGGCTTTTTGCTGAAAGAATATGCAGGCGACCCCTACCGATTCAGTGTGGGAACTGACGGCAATTTGGGCGGCGCGATGACGGTTCAAAAGTTGGCTGAATGCATAAATGACAGTTTCAAAAATAATTCTGACACGCCGATTAGAAATTATCGCCCCAAGTACATTGAGATAATGTCACAGAATCAGCGGCGGTTCATGGAATTTGCGGCTGAAATTTTTAACGTGCGGGAAGATATTTCGGTTGAACAAAGTGCGCAAACACTTCGCCTGAAAATGATAACGTTGAATTATCCCCTTTGGTGCTACGCTGACGTGGCAGATGAAAAGTACGCAGACTTTTTAAAGCTTTTAATGGAAATTGCCAACTCCAAGCAAGCGGTTGCCATTTCGCCATTGGCGGAAGGTGCAGGCAAGTTTTTGATGAGTACGCCGGAAGCTTTTCACGATTTAAAAATTTTTCTTACAGAGAAAACCGGCGAAAAAATTTTTGCAGACTTTCTGAAAAGTTTTGAAGGCGGTATTTTTTTTGAATTGGCGCAGAAAATCGGCATTGAAAATGTAGTGGCGGAATGTCAAAGGAGCGTAACTGCAGGCGACAGCATTTGGTTGCACGATAAAGAAACGTCGATTGAAGTTTTAAAAAATTTAATCGTCGACTACAAAATTATTATTGAAAGTTCAAAATTCGGCATAGACGGCAAATCTTTTACTGCCTGCCTTGCCGCTTGGAAAAATCATTGCCAATTTAATATGAAAATTCCCAACGTCATAATCAGCGATTATTATCCGCAGTTGAGAGATTTTTTTTCAATGTTAAATGATATTTGTTTGAAAAATGACCTTCCGCAAAGTAGCCGTGAAAAATTTTTACGTTACCTTACAGAAGATGCCGCGATAATTGCCGACGCATTTTCCGCGCAGATTAGAATGTTGCGTGATAAATTTGCATATAACTTAACCGGTTTGAGTGAAGAAGAAATTAATAATGTTTATGATAAACTGCCGATATCTTCTTTTACCGATAATCACGGAAGTTTTTTCAAAAAGTTGGACGGCTTGATTAAAAATGAAAAAGGCGGACGGCTGAAAAATGAGCTTGTGAATTTGTGGCGCGAAGTTGCCGGAAACAAATTGCCGCGTGAATGGTCGAAGTCCAACCGTACGCCGATTTTAGCAATGGTGCCTAAGGCGGAGAAGTCAGCCGCAAAAAAAGTTTTTGAAACGATTATGGCAATGTCTCCTGCAGAAACAGACGTGCAATTTGCGATTGAATATCTTAAAAAACGTCCCAAATATTTTTCCGCGCTGAATGACACGCAAAAAATTGAAGACGCATTTACAAAAGCAATTACCGCCAAGTATCGCGGCTTGCTTGACAATAACAATGAGGTTCGCAACGAATTGGAATCAAAACTTAATGTCGACGCCTACGAATGGTATTCAAATACGCGAGTTAATGAAGTTGTCGAGGAGTTTGCAAGAAATAAATATTACAGCGGCGGCGCTTATGACAAGGTCTCTGCAAAGGTACAGCGTATGTCCGATAAAGAGGCAAAAGAACTTTTAATGAAATTGCTGGACAAAAATTACGAAGTCGGAATTAATCTGTTACGGGAGGATTGACCATGCAGACTTTAAGCATTGACGATGCCGCGAAAAAAATTCAAAATTACCTGAAACGTGACACGCTCCAACCGTACTTTGTCATTGCGGACGGTATGGCGGAATGCAAAAAGCTTACAAAAATTTTGGGCAAGGACTTCAAGCAGATTTATATTTCGGACGAATGCACGGAAGATTTTACGCTTGACGCAGATTTATTTATTGAAAAGTTAAATTTGCTTGACCAAAACGCGCTTTGTTTCGGCTTAGGCGAATATATTTACTTCACCGGCTATGAAAATGTTTTGCGAATGTTGCAGGACCGAAGTTTTCATAGCAAGGTTATTTTTTTTTGCAGAAGTATCACGAATTTTATGGAACAGCTTGCGACGGAAGATGTTAAATTCGCCGCGAATTACCTTTGCAAAATCGGCGGCACGGTGAATTTTTCCATTGTAAAATATAATCCAAGTTTTAATGTCGACACGGACGCGCAGAATTTTTCCGAACTTCTTAAACTTGTTGAACGCGGCAGGGAAAATGTCAGCGTGAAATCCGAATTGCCGCTTTTGAACGTGAAAAATATTAATGACGCTTACGCCGCGATAAAGTATCGCGAACCGAATTTAAATGTTTCTCCTGACGCGCTGAATAATTCGCAGTGGCAGGAGTATTTTTTTGACGAAAATTGTGACGGTTACCCGCCGGAACATTGGCGCACTTTTGCGGCGGGTTTTAAAAATAAAATTGTTGACGCGTACTTACATTTTGTCTTTTCGCATTCGGCAAGTTATGAAGAGTATCGCCGAAATTTATTTTTCGCGTTGCTTGACGTTAAAGCCGTAAATATTTTTGAAGAATTTTATTCGCTTAGAAAAGCCGCCGTTAAAAATATTTCGTCACAATATATTGACGAGTATCTTAAGCAGCTTGAAAATGTTTCGGACGCCGTGAAGTATTTGACTGACAACACTGCCGATGAGCGCCGCGCAATGATTAAGTTTATTCAAGGCAAGGAAAAAATTCCCGACGTATTCATAAAAAATTATTCGGCGATGAAATATTATTTGACTGACTACGACTTCGGCGACGCGGACATTACAAATTATTTTCGGCGTTACAAAAAGATTAAACTTTGCAATGTTGATGACGAAGAATTTAAACTGCACGTGAAGGAAATTGCGCTTGACCGACCGTACAATAAATTTGATACGCGGCAAAAAATTTTGGACAGCGCGAATAAAAATGCTAAACTGTACTGGCTTGACGCGCTCGGCGTTGAATTTTTAGGCTACATTAAATCCCGCGCCGAAAGTTTTGGACTTGCCGTAAAAATTGAAATTGCCCGCGCAGTTTTGCCGACGCTTACTTCTACAAATAAAAATTTTTATGACGAGTGGCACGGTGAAAAGTTTGAAAAAAATTCAAAGTTGGATGAGCTGAAACATTCGCCTGAAAAATTTTCTGCGGACGGTAAATGCTCTGCGCCGACTTACATTGATGATGAACTTGACATTATTGATAAAGTACTTTTGGAAATTCAAACGTCCTTGCTGAGCCGTGACGTTGCGAAAATTATTTTGACTTCGGATCACGGTGCCAGCCGCCTTGCCGTTATGTATGGGCGCGAAAATAAATTTAAAATGAACTCTGCCGGTGAACATTCGGGACGTTGCTGTCTTGTAAATGAATTGGACAAAAAGCCAAACTGCGCGACGGAAGAAAACGGCTACTGGGTTTTGGCAAATTATGACAGATTTGCAGGCGGAAGATTAGCGTCAGTGGAAGTTCACGGCGGTGCGACGCTTGAAGAAATTTTGGTGCCGGTAATTGAATTTTCACTGCGTGCTACTGACTTTGAAAATACAAACTCGGAAATTGAAAATATCAATTCGTCAAATATAAATTCAAAAAATACCAACGCTGAAAATAACGTTGAATCTGATGAAAAACCTTTCACGCCTGATGAAAAACCGTCCAAGTCTAACGAAAAACCTTCCGCGCCGCTTATTGAAGAAGATGACAGTTTTGACTTTTTTAAATAACCGGAGTAAGTCATGGAAAATAAATTGAAAAAAATTTTTTCAGATATGATTGTTTACAAAGATTTAAAGAACAATAACTTTTTTAACGCGTTGAGTCTGCCTTCATTTATGCGCGATTGGCTTTTACGGCGCTTTGAAGATGACGACGGCAAGTTTGATGCAGAGGAACTTTCAAATTTCGTGCGGCAGTTCATTCCGAAAAAAGACGATTGGAAAACGATAAAAAGTCGAATCGTTATGGACAATGAACACGTAAAACTTTTGGCGAAAGTTTCAATCGAAATTGACATTGCTAACGGCTCCGTGTCATTTTCACTGCCGGATTTCGGACTTTCCGCCAAAGAAACAATGATTGAAGATCACGTTTGGCAAAGTTGCAAAGATGAGTTGACCGGCGGGCACGAAGTTTGGGGAATGATTCAGTTAGGTTACCGACCGCCTGACTACGACGCTAAACCTAAAATTCCCGGCAAAATTCGCCTGATGAAGTTTAAAAATTTCTGTCCTTACAAAATTAATCTTGACTTTTACAAAGAGGCGCGGAAAAATTTTTCACTTGATGAATGGCTGAAAATTCTTCTCGGTGCTATCGACTACAACGCGGCAGGTTATGAACGTGAAGAAGAAAAGCTTACAATGTTGACGCGTCTTTTACCTTTTGTCGAAAAGCGATTGAACTTAATTGAGCTTGCGCCGAAAGGTACCGGTAAATCGTACGTCTTCGGTCGCGTAAGCAGATTCGGCTGGCTTTCAAGCGGCGGCATTATGAGCCGTGCGAAGATGTTTTACGATATGCAAAAACGGCAGGAAGGTCTTGTCGCCTACAATGACTTCGTGACGCTTGACGAAGTGCAGACGATTTCTTTCAAGGATACTGACGAAATGCGCGCGGCGTTGAAGGGATTTTTGGAAAACGGCGTCTACACGGTCGGCAACCACTCCAACAATGCCGATGCAGGCGTAATTTTAAGCGGCAACATTTCAAAGGCGATAATGGACACTGACGGCGCTGAAAATATGTTTTACGAACTGCCGCAGGTTTTTCACGAATCGGCGCTGATTGAACGCTTTCACGGCTTTATAAAGGGCTGGAACATTCCGAGAATGAATGACGATATGAAAGTTTGCGGCTGGGCGCTGAACTCTGAATATTTTTGTTCAATCCTGCACGAACTGCGCGAAGATATCAGCTACCGCGCGATTGTCGACAAGCTGGTTAAAGTGCCGGAAAGAGCCGATACGCGCGATACTGCCGCGATTAAGCGAATTGCTACGGCGTACTTGAAATTATTTTTTCCGCACGTTAAAAGCGCTGATGACGTTGACAAGGAGCTTTTTAAAATTTATTGTCTTGATCGCGCCTGCAAAATGCGTGACACCATAAGAAAACAGCTTGCCCTGCTTGATGTCGAGTACAAAGGCAAGGATATTCCGAAATTTGAAGTCATTTGAATTTAAAGTATGTTGAATTTGAATTGATTTGACGTTTAATCTAATTTAAAATTCGAGGTAATAGCAATTAAGCTGATTTAAAACTTGAGGTAATTTAGTTGGCAAAAAAAATTTTTCACTGCACTTCCTGCGGCAAGAGTCCGCTTGCCAAAAATGAAGTCGGCATAACAAAAAAACTCTTAGGCGCGAAGTCTAAGAATTTTTATTGCATTGATTGTTTGGCGAATTTTTTGGAAGTCGAGCCGCAAGATATTTTGGATAAGATTGAGGATTTTAAAAATGGCGGCTGTAAACTCTTTGAATAAGTTTTAATCTTTGACTAAGGTTGAATAATTTTGAATAGGTGAAACTCTTTGAATAAGATTATCTACGCTGACAACGCGGCAACTACACCGATTGACGCTGACGCATTGGAATTGATGTTCGACCTGCAGAAAAATCTTTATGCGAATCCTTCTGCGGCTTACAAACTTTCGCGACCGCTAAAAAAAATTCTGCACGAATCACGTGAAAAAATTGCCGCCTGCATTAACGCCGCGCCGAATGAAATTATTTTTACGTCCTGCGGCACGGAAAGTGATAACTGGGCTATAAAGTCGGCGGTACTTTCAAATCTGCGGGAGGTACTTTCAAATCTGCGCGAACAGCCGAATATAATTACTTCTGCCGTTGAGCATAAGGCGATTTTAAATTCCTGCGCGGCTATGGAAAAATTAGGTTGCACCGTGACAAAGTTGGCAGTCGATAAAAGCGGCGCCGTAAATCCTGCCGAGTTGCAGGAAAAAATTTTGCCTCAGACAAAAATAATTTCCGTGATGCTTGCCCATAACGAAGTCGGTACCATTCAACCGGTTAAAGCGTTGGCAGAAATTTCTCACGCGGCGGGAAAAATTTTTCACACGGACGCAGTTCAGGCGGTCGGTCACATTCCGGTTGACGTGAAAGATTTAAACGTCGATATGCTTTCCGCTTCCGCGCATAAGTTCAACGGTCCAAAGGGTATCGGCTTTATTTACATTCGCGCAGGTTTAAAAATTTTGCCGTACATTGACGGCGGCGCGCAGGAATTTTCACGGCGTGCGGGAACTGAAAACGTACCGGCTGTCGCGGCAATGGCTCTTGCGCTTGAAAAAAATTGCCGCGACATTGAGATTAATGCCGCCAAAACTTCTGACTGCGCAAAAATTTTAATCGACACGCTGAAAAAAAGTAACGTCGACTTCATAATAAACGGCGGTGAAAATCGTCTGCCCGGTCACTTAAGTTTGTCATTTAAAAATGGTGACGGTGAAACGATTATGCATAGGCTTGACTTGAAAAATATTTGCGTGTCAACCGGCTCGGCTTGCAATTCGCGGCAAGTACAAATTTCTCACGTACTTCAAGCTTTATCCGTCAATCCGAATTACATTCGCGGGACGGTACGAATTACTTTCGGCAGAGAAAATTCATATGAAGACGCGGAGATTATCGGCAAGCAGTTGATTAAGTGCATTGCTTAAGTGCATTGATTAAATCTCATTAAGTGCGTCTAATGAAGTTTAACAGCCGCTAAAATTTAAATTGGCAGGTTACCAGATGAAAAAACTTTTACTGATTTTAATTCCCGTGCTTTTAATCGTCGCGATAGGTATCGGCGCGGTTATCGCCTTCACAAGCAGCAATAAGACTTCAAAAAATCCAATGAAAAATCTGCGCCAAAGTGTTGAAAGGCATGACGCCGAAAGGTTTTATAAAATTCTTGACGTCGACGCCGTTTTAAACTCCGCCGCAGAAGAAATTTTAACCGCGCAGATTAATTCAAAGATTGACGTACTTGCCTATTCGACGCAGGAATTTAAAACCGCTTATGAAAACCTTAAGCCGGACTTTATCGACGCGGCTAAACTTGCGGTTGACGAATACGTTAAAACCGGCAAAGTGACTTTAAATCCGCCGCTTTCACCCGCGCAGAAATTTTTCAAGGACTCGGACGTTACCTCCTGCACGATAAAAAATTTTTCCAAGCCTAAGACTGAAGGCAACGAAACTCATGCCGCAGTGGAATTTTACAACGCCGGTTTGAATTTTTATTTTATGCTTGACGTCACGCTTGAAAAAGTCGGTGACGCGTGGAAAATTACCAATGCTAAGGGTTTTGAAAATTATTACAATAGCTTTGAACGTGCGATGAAAAAGAAGTTGGAAAGCATTAACGCGCCGATTCGTGAAGAGATTGACAGCAGTGTCAAGGTTAAAGGTTTTGAAGGCGCCGTGCATGAAGGTGACGAGTACGGCTTTTCAAAAATGCTGAAACTTAAAATTCGTGCTGAAATAAATTCCGAAAAGCCCATTGCGCGAATTGGCGGCAACGTCATTATCGACGGCAAGGAAGGGCGCGAAGGTTTGACGCCTTTTTCAGTCGAAGTGACGGATAGCAAAAAAGGCGTGCAGGATTTTAATGTTGACAAGGTTTTAAATCCATTCGTGCGGGAGGACGCGGACGTTATGCGTCACGGCTTGCGTAAGAGTGCGATTCACATTGAAATTACGCAACTTGATTTTGCGGACGGTACAACGCTGAAAGAGTTTGATGAGTTGCCGGAGTAAAAAAATAAAGTATATTTCATAGGGAAATTTTAACGGTAATTAATAATTCTTGACTTAATGCGTATAATAATTGAAAATATAAAATTAAGAGGAGCTGGAACAAAATGTCCGTAGAAAAAGCAAAGGCGTTTGTCGAAAAGCTTAAAACCGATTCGGCACTCGTAAAAAAACTTCAAGACGCGCAGAAAGCGTACACCGGCGATAAGTCGGACAGAGACGCGGCAATTAAAGCGATTCTCCTTCCCGTAGCGGCACAAGCCGGTTTTGAGTTTACGCTCGAAGAGTTTGAAGAGGCTTTTGGCAGCGAAAATCTTTCGGAAGAGGAACTTGAGGCTGTCGCCGGTGGTAAACAAAAACCGGATTGGCGAAATTGTGGTGGGCATCCCAGTATTTACTAATCAGAGGTAAAATTTGTGTACTACACGTTAAAGCGCGAATATATGTTACGCGGCTGGAAATTATTGCCTACAGGCGTAATAAATCGTGATACCAGAGATTTTAAATTCTTGCCGCCGAAAAAATTCGCGGTATTGAAATTTTGCAACGGGCAATTTGATTCGGAAAGCATTTTGTTTAGCGATGAGCAACGCAAAATTATGGAAGAATTGCGCGCGGACGGTTATGTTGACGCCGGTAATAATTCTTCGACGCTTGAAGACGGTCAAGAATATAAATTTTATGAAAATCGCTTTTTAGACGCTATACATTGGTCGATAACCGGCAAGTGTAACTGTAAATGCAGGCATTGTTATATGTCCGCCCCTCATGCGGCGCTTCCCGAGCCGGAAACCTCGCAATGCAGACGAATCATAGACGAGATTTCTTCCTGCGGAATACGGATCGTTTCTTTGACCGGGGGAGAAGCGCTGACACGAAAAGATTTTTGGGAAATTGTCGATGCCTTGACGGCGGCTGATATAAAAATCTCAATGATTTACAGCAACGGATTTTTGATAAACGAAAAATTTATCGCGGAGCTGAGTAAAAGGGGCTTAAAGCCGGGTTTTCAAATCAGTTTTGACGGAGTAAACGGCGGTCACGATTGGTTGCGCGGAGTTGACGGCGCGGAAAAGCTTACGTTGCGAGCCATTAAACTTTTGCGTGAAAATAATTTGACCGTAATAGTGTCATTTACCACTTACAACGGCAATATGTCTGCATTACGTGATACGGTAAATAAATTGGCTGAACTGGGCGTAAATCGGTTACGAGTAGCGACACTTGTTTTTGAAGGCGAATGCGAAAATATAAAAAATCAAGTTTTGTCTGACGAAGAGCTTTTCAATTTCTGTTTGGAATACATTCCGCAATATATTGAGGACGGCGCACCGATTCCCATTAACTTGGTATCAATGTTTGAGAGTCGTAACACGTCTGAATATAAAATTCCCCTTTCAAAAATGCCGGAAGGTATTCCGAGTGAAAATTATTGCGTATGCGGGCATATGCGAAACATTATGCACCTAGACTTTGACGGCTACCTTATGCCGTGTCCGATAATATGTTTTGATGAAAACAACAAAACACTTTTTTCACGAATAACCGATAAAAAATTGAGTGAGTTGCTTGTTGACAAGGCGTACATGGATTTTGTAAGCACGCGGCTAAGAGATTATTTCAAGGCTAATCCTCAATGTGCGACTTGCGAATATAAAAACCGTTGCGCGGGCGGCTGTCGGGCTACGGCAATGACTGAAAATCGCGACGGCAACTTATTGGGCGTAGATAAATCTACCTGCACATTTTTCAAAGGCGGCTACTACAACAAAATAATTGAGATTTGCGATAGATTTAATCTGAAACGAATTGGCGCTTGAATCAGCATAGAGACAAGTTCGGTTGATGAGCGGAATTGAAAGTTTGAGAATTTCTTGCGGGATAAATATCCCGTATTTT
>JAFTEG010000167.1 GCA_017453765.1 Selenomonadaceae bacterium | reverse complement strand
GGTCAAGCCGCCGCCTACAACTACATTGCGTCCGACAACTTCCGCGCCGTTTACACTGCCTTTAATCTCAATGTCGCCGGTAGCTTTCACTGAAAAGCCCTGTTGCACGTCGCCGGAAATGGTAACGGTGCCGTCAAAATCAATGTTGCCGGTAGCAACGCCGACCGAGCTTGTAATTTCAAGACGCGGGTCAACGCTGATTTTATTGCCGGTGTCGACAATCTGTCCGTTAATCGCGGCAACAAGCTGATTTTCACCGATAACCGTAGTATTTTTACCGGCAGGCATCGGAATGGGACGACCGTTTTGCGCGGGAACTGTTTCACCGTAAATATTTTTGCCCGGCGTGCCTTTAGTCTGCGGTATCCTTATTGCAAGCGTTTCATTCGCCTTGACTAATACGAACAAATTCATATTTTTGTAGTCAACGCGGTCATATTCGTCAATTACGGGGCGTCCTTTTGAACTTAGATCAAACTTCCTGTCAATGTAAGCGTTGTTACCTGCAACGGGAGCCAATCCCTGCGCGGCGACATATGGTCTAAGGCTGTCGCAGTTTTCTTTAATACTTGCTTCATCAATGCCGTAAGAAATTCGTTGCGCCTTAAGTTCCGCCAATACCATATCGGCATCGGGTAGTTTTGCACCGGCTTTTGTATCGTATCTTACGGTAGCTTTCATTTTGTCGCGGCTTATGTCAATGATAATTCTCGCATAACTTTCTGAAAGGTCTTCAGCACTTACTGCAGGTTCGTCTGATTCGCCGGTACCTACTTTGTCTAACATTTCCTGCGTCATTTTAACGGGCGCGGCAATTTTTTGTGAAACACCCGACGCCTCGCGTACTGTTCGCGCCAACATTGTCACGTCGTAATTTGGCACGCCGCATTCTCTTAATATTTGGCGCATATCCGAAAGTTCAAAAAGGAGAGAATCCGCCGTGTTGGGGTATATCGTCAAATATACTCCGTCGTCCCTAAATTCGTACAAGTAGCCGGAGTCAGGTCCTCCCAGTTTCGGATAGTCTTTTGCATCCCCCACTTTGTATCCCGCCTTTCATAAAAAATTTTTTCAACAAATTATCGAAGAATTTTAGTTTATGTTAAAACGCGGCGTTACATTTCCATATTTTCCTTAGCTCTTGCCAAGTAGCCGCGCATTCTGAAAATTGCCTTAGTGTGAAGTTGCGATATTCGCGCTTCACTCAATTTTAATATCAGACTAATTTCTTTCAGCGTCAATTCTTCGTAGTAATAAAGCGATACAACTATTCTTTCTTTTTCCGGCAGACGGTCAATGGCTCTCGACAAAGTGTCTTTCAGCTCCAAAAATTCTGCCGTATCTGAAGGGTTTGCGTCAATCGATTCAGGCGAATCAGCCTTTATATATTCTTCCAGCGGTATAACCGTAGCCGCGTTGCATTGACTTACCAGCGTTTGCAGTTCGTCAAGCGTTATTCCAAGTGCCTCTGCAACTTCTTTATCGGTAGCACTTCTGCCCAATTCGGATTCCAATCTGTAAACCGTCTGTTCGTAGCGCCGAATTTTTTGGCGCATTGTAACGGGTATCCAATCTTTTGAGCGCAGGTAGTCTAACATTGAGCCGCGTATTCTGACTCCGGCGTAGGTTTCAAATTTTACATTGCGGTTTATGTCAAAACGGTCTATCGCGTCCAATAAGCCGAAAAAACCGCTGCTTAAAAGGTCGTCTCTGTCCAAATGCGGCGGCAGACTTACGGCAAGCCTTCCGCAGACGATTTTAACAAGCGGCAGGTACATTTCCGCCAATTTATTTCTAAGTGCTACCGATTTATTTATTTTATATTGTTTCCAAAGTTCTGTCACGTCAATTTTTTTCTCGTTGCTTTCCATAGTCGTCACCACCGTTTTTAATGCGTAAGGCGTAATTAAAAATTTACAATCTAACCGCTACTAGCTACTAGATAACCTCTATTTCGCTCCGAAGTCCATAGGCTTAAATGAAGGTTGCTCAGCCTGTTGAGGTTGTTCAGATTGTGCAGGTTGCTGAGGTTGCGCAGATTGCGGCGTTTCAGCTTGTGCCTTAGCATCGGCAGAAATATTAACTTCGACATCTTTAGGCGGTTCACTTTCTGCGTCGCTTACTTCGGACATAAATTTTTTGTGCTGTCTTTCGTAGTACCAATCAAAAATCATGAGTGCGAGGTAACTTGCCGCGCCTGCCATGAAGAAGGCGAAAAGCGTTCTCGTCAATAAAGTTGTCATACGCACGACGCCGCTTGTCATTCCCGCGACAAAAACAATGACTACGGAAACGGTGCTTACTAAAAATGCCGTGAACATTATTGAAGCATTAGTCAAAGTCATCATCTCCATGTTAGGGATTAGGGGTTAGGGATCAGGAATTAGTTTTTGGACTAATACTTAAAATCCGGCACCTAACACCTGGCACCTAACCTAAATATCCTTTTCGCCGCGATCAATGGTTTTGACTTTGTAAACGCCGGTGTTAAGGTCAATTTGCACAGTCCGCCCGTAGTTGCCGCCGGTATCTTCCGCGATAACCTTAATGCCGTTGCGCCGTAAAATCTGCTTTACCGCCTCCGCATTGCGTGTACCTACGCGCATAATGTCAGTGGCATTGGCAAAGGCAAACATCTGCGCGCCGCCTGCAAGTTTCGCTACAAGCCGACTTTTTGACGCGCCCAGTGCCATAACTTCATTCAGCATTAAAGGTATGCCGGTATCTGCAAATTTCGCGGGATTGTCACTTGCCCTTGCCTGCGTGCTGTCCGGCAACATAATGTGGAGTAAGCCGCCGACTTTTTTTTGTGGATCGTACAAGGAAACGCCGATACACGAGCCTAAGCCGTAGCTTATTAGGGTAGACGGACTGCGACCGACCTTGTAGTCAGCCATGCCGACTTTGATAAGGTCTGCCATAACTATTCAACTCCCACTGCCTTAATCAAGGTTCCGAGCGAACCGGGATCAGGCACCAAGAAGAAATGTCCGTTAATGCCGTCGTCCTCTGCCAAAAATTCTGTCTCGATAACCATTGCTTGATCGCCCATTTGTCCGAGCTGTACAAGCACTATATTTAAAATTGCGCCCGCCATATCCATTGCCATAGCGGGAATTGACGGCAACATTGAAATATGCGTAAAGTTAAAAAATGCATTCAAGTAAGCGCCGGAAAGTATGTTGCCTATTTCCATGAGCGCCGATTCGTCCATAAAGTCCAATTTCTTCGTCGTGCCGTGTTCTCTGCCCATAAGCGTATCGACGAGGTAGAAGGCGCTTTTCTGCGGCATAAGGAAAAGAATGTTGCCCGGCGCCTTGCCGTAAACTCTCAAGAAAATACCTACAACTATCGTGTCGGGACCGCCTACAAGATCGGGTACGGTTTCAATCGGCACAAGCGCTACTTTCGGTACGTTCATATCGATTCTTTTGTTTATGATTTGCGAAAGGGCAGTAGCCGAATTTCCCGCGCCTACGTTGCCGATTTCACGCAGTGCGTCCATTTGTATTGGCGTCAAGTCATATTCATCAATCATAAGTTATCCTCCGTTTTAGGGATTGGCTAGTTACTAGTTACTAGCGATCTGACAACTATCGATCTAACGATCAATCGATCTATAGATCTATCGAACAATCATCCCGGTAAGCCAACAATTTCTTCCAAATTCAGCATAATGACAAGACGCCCGTCCATATTGCCTATGCCGCTTAAAAATTTTCCGATATCCTTTTCACTGATTGCCTTCTTTGTATCAACCAACTTTGTTGGAATGGTTAAAACTTCAGTAACCGCGTCCACAAGCATACCTACCGGCAGGTCTCCTACCTTAACCGTGACAATACGCGTTTTGTCGGTGTACGGCGTCTGCTCAAGACCGAGCCGCTTTTTAAGGTCAATTACCGGCAAGACACTTCCGCGCAGATTGATAACGCCTTTAATGTAGCTGGCGGAAAAAGGTACGCGCGTAATGTCTACGAGGTTACGAATTTCCTGTACCTGAAAAATATTAACTCCATATTCTTCGTCGCGCAATTTGAAGGCAACGACTTGCATTCCGGCGTCTATGGCATTTTCATCGCCAAGATCATTTGTCGCACTATCTTTTGCCATAAAAAAGTTAAGCCTCCTTTAGTCGCTTAGTTAAATCGCTTAGTTAAATCGCTTAGTTAAATCGCTTAGTCAAAGCTTAGTTAAGTCACTTAGCTAAATTTCTTAGTTAAATCACTTAGCTAAGTTGCTTAGTTAAGTCGCTTAGTTAATGGTTATTTACTAATTCAACATCGTTGCAACGTCCAAAATCAGTGCAATACGTCCGTCGCCGAGTACCGTCGCGCCGGAGAACATCTTAAGACCCATGAACAAGTTGCCGAGCGTCTTTATAACAATTTCCTGCTGTCCGATAAGTTTATCTACGACGATACCCGCCTTAGATTCGCCTGCGTGAACTACGACTACGAATAATTCTTCCGAGTCTTTTACGTGCGGCACGAACAGCGTCTGTTCCATGCGAATGATAGGAATAATTTCACCGCGCAGTACTATAACTTCACGATTCTGTACCGTTTTAATTTCTTCCGGCTGAATGTTAATCGTGCTGTCGATTGAACCGAGCGGCACGGCGTAAACTTCTTCCTGCACTTTTACCAACATAGCTTGAATAATCGCCAATGTCAGCGGCAATTTTATTTTAAAGACCGAGCCTTCATTAACATGCGTTTCAACGTCAACATGTCCGCTTAAAGACTCAATCTTACTGCGTACAACGTCCATACCGACGCCGCGTCCGGAGATATCGGAAATTTTTTCTGCCGTCGAAAAGCCGGGCAAGAAAATAATTCTAACAGCGTCCGCATCGTCCATGCGTTCAACTTCGTCTTGCGTGAAAAGTCCCTTTTCAACCGCCTTGCGTCTGATAACATCGGGGTCAATGCCTTTACCGTCATCAGTAACCATAATGACGACGTTGTTACCTTCGTGACGCGCTATCAGCTTAACTTCACCGACACGCGGCTTGCCCTTTGCAACGCGGTCATCAGGCATTTCGACGCCGTGATCCAGCGAATTTCTCAGCAAGTGCATGATAGGATCGCCGATTTCGTCGATAACTGTACGGTCAAGCTCTGTTTCTTCACCTTCGATAGTCAAGTTAATTTCTTTGTTAAGCTCTTTGGTAACGTCGCGAACCATGCGCGGGAAACGGTTAAACACTTGGCTTACGGGAACCATGCGGACTTTCATAACGATATTTTGAAGGTCAGTAGTAACACGGTCCATTTGTTCAAGCGTCTCTGTAAGTTCGGAAAGTCTGTGCGTCTGTCCAATTTGTTCAAGACGAACTTTGTTGACTACAAGCTCTCCCATTAAATTCATCAGCGTATCGAGTTTATCAATGTCGACACGGACGGACTGACTTGCGTGAGCCTTTTTGGACGCTCCGGCGCCACCTCCACCACCTGCGGCAGGTGCAGATTTCGACGCGGCAGGTGCTTTATGTGCAGGCGCGGGAGTAGGTGCAGGTGCGTTTGCAGGCGCGGCAGGTGCAGGAGTAGGTGCGG
>JAFTEG010000021.1 GCA_017453765.1 Selenomonadaceae bacterium | reverse complement strand
TCAAAAACATTGAAAAAATTGCCGCAGAGGCTAGCCGTAAAGCACAGGGCTTAGTTGACAAAGATCAGCACTTCGCGACAAAAATCGATACCGAAAAATTATCCGAACGCCTTCAAGTTTTGGAAGATGAGCAGGACGGCAAAGGTATTTCCGAACTCGAATCAAAACTTAGCGCGTTGCAAAAACGCTCGGACAACCTTCAGAAAAGCGTGCAGACTATTCAAGGCAAAAACTACGACGAAACCATAACCAGCCTTATTGCGGACGTTAAAAATATTGCGGACCACTTCAACTCAATGGTCGAAGGGCTGAAAACTTTTGACGACAATTTACAAATCCTTGACACCGGCATAAAAAATCTTGACGCGAAATTTAATAATTTGGACGAAGAATTAAAATCTGTTGAAGGTCAAGTAGAGAACGTCGAAAATGAAGTTCACAACGTCGAAAGCCAAGTTCAAACCGTTGAAAATCGCGTGCAGACGGTTGAAGAACGTCCCGCGCCTGCCGAAAGTGAACCGATAGCCGATGAACGCCTTACCGCGATTGAGGATGAACACAAAGACTTCACGCAGAAGTTGACCGATTACAATAACGTCCTGCAAAAACACCACGTCGCGCTGGTGCAGTGGAAGAGTAATTTTATAGTGATACAAAATACTTTCAATGCCATTCAAGCGAAGTTTGACGAAAATAAGCAGACATTGGAAAATCTTCAAACGCGCCTTGACGAACAGCAAAAGTTTTTGGACGATTACAAGACGCAGACTGAAAGTATCAGCGGCGTTAAGACAGAATTTGACGGCATTAAGTCTGCAGTTGACGATTTTAAATCTGAATTTGACGGCGTGAAAGCTGATGTCGACAGCGTTAAAGCTGATGTCGACGCTGTAAAATCAGACGTTGACGAAGTTAAATCGCAAATCGCGCAGGTTCAAAATGCGGACGGCGTTACGGCTGATATCGGCGGCGTTAAATCTGACATTGACGGCGTTAAGACTGCGGTTGACGATTTTAAATCTGAATTTGACGGCGTTAAGAATGAATTTGACGGCGTTAAAACCGATGTTTCAGAAGTTAAGGCGCAACTTGAAACGCAGGTTCAAAGTATCGGCGAATTTAAATCCCAGCTTGACACGCAGGAAAAAATTCTCGGTGACGTTAAGACGCAATTCGACGCGCAGGGAAGTTTGCTTGATTCGGTGCAAAAAAGCATTTCCGCCCTTGAAAAAATTTTGGACTCGATGAAAGAGCCGACGTTTTTGACGATTGAGAATTTTGACCTTAAGCCGACCGGCAGAATTTTTTTCACGGACAAGCCCGACGAAGTTTTTCAAAACCTCAAAATCGCCAGCAACCTTTCAGGCATTACGTCATTTCTCGCCACGTCAAAATTTGCCAAGAAAGAGAATTTCATTCGCATTATTGAAAACTACCGCCAAAATTTGAAAAAGGTTACAGACAAGGTGCGGCGCAAAAAATTCAATGAAGACGCGCTGTCAGAGGAAGTCACCGACGCATTTTTTAACACGCTGTCAAAATTCTTCCTTGCTACGATTCCGATTTCAATTTATCGCGGTGCGCGGCAGGAGACTTTGGACGCTGAAGATGAGAAAATGCGCGAAGAAGAATTTAAATTTTATTCCGAATTTCTTAAGCGCGTTAATGACTACCTTGCCTCTTGTCACGTTTACACGGTGCCGGTGTTGCCGAAAAATCCGATGACTTCAAATGACATTGACAGAATGAGCGTGACGCGCAAAGAGACGGCGAATGCGGAAGAAGATAATTTGATTGATGAAGTGGAGCGCCTGCCGTACTTTATGGATTACTTGACGGAAGGCGGCGAAACGGAAAACTTCTGCTCGGAAGGCAAAATGGTTGTCCTAAAATACGACGGTGAGGCGCAATGAAAACTTACGTCGGCATAGACTTCGGCGCTTGCGATATTAAGGCGGCAAAAATTTCTCCGCAAACTAGGCGCGTTCAAACTATCAAACTCAACATGAATATGGCGGGAAGTGCCGCGTTGCCTGCAGTCATTTTCTACGACAAAATTAAAAATGCCGTTGAAGTCAAGGTAGGCGACGGCGCGAAGTCCAGCTTTGACCTTGACAATAAAGTTTCGCGCATTATGCCGAAAGTGGCGCGTAAATCGTGGAGCAAGTTCATACCGAATCTTGACCGCGAAATTTCAGCCGCCGATGCCTTGACCGATATGCTGGCGAAAATTTGGAAACACATTGCACTGCAGGCGGCGAAAGATGAAAATTTTGACGTGACGATTACGGTACCAGCCGCCTTTTCGGAGGTGCAGAAAAAAATTATTAAGCAAGCCGCGATTAATGCCGACGTTCCGATTTCTTCAATCATTGCCGCGCCGTTTGCAGAAATTTTTTCGTGCGACGAATTTTTTTCGTGCGACGAATTTTTTAAAATTAAAACCGACGCCGCGCATTTTTCAGGTGACAACGCGCAGATTGTTTTAATTTTCGATTTCGGCGGTACGGCGCTTAACGTGAATTTATTCAAGCTTGAACGTACTGCCAAAACTTTCGCCGTCACTGAACTTTCAGCCGCAACTTTGAATTACGGCGGCACGAACATTGACTACGGCATTTTTCTTAACATTTTTCTGAAAAAGTACGCCGACACGATTAACCAAGTTTTTGCCGACGACAAGGCGGGTTACGAACTGATTTCACTGATTGAGAAGATGAAAGAAGAAATTTTTCTTGACGAAGAGGACAGTTCCGGCGGCAGTCTGATTGACGACAAGGGAAATTTTTATGAATTTGAATTGACGCGGCAGGAAGTTTTCAGCGCGATTGAATTGGACGGCGTGAAGTCACAAATTACGTCAATGCTTGATGACGTGCTTGACGACGCGGGGATTGCGCCTTCCGACGTGACGGCGATAAAAGTTTTCGGCGGCACCTCGTCCATTGATTATTTTTTGGACGTGTTGGAAAAATATTTCGGCGATGAAATTTTTTGCGCGGAAGATTTTGAACGCGACGGCATTACCGACGGTGCGGCTATCGGTGCGGCGAAGTACCGATATATGACGGACGAAGAAAATCTGCGCGTCAAGGTGAAAAATATCGTACCGTGCGGCATTTACATTCTGCGCGGCGACAAATTTTTTCGTTGCATAAAGCGAAATGAACTGCGCGGCTTTGTGACGCCGTACAAGCCGATTTTGATTGATGAGCTGAAAAAAAATCATTGGCACGTGTCTTTTTATCAAAGTTACTGCAATGAAGCCGAACTCCCCGCCGCAGGTGACGACGCGGTTTTTTTAGGTGACATTAGGCTTGATTCGCGCCTTTACACTTCGACGCAGGCAATTCTTTTTAAAATGAATGTCAACGCGGCGGGTCAACTCTGCGTAAAATTTTTTGAAGACGTAACGGTAAACGGCAGATCCAAAATTACTTTAGTCGAAGAAAAAATTTTACATCCCGGCAGAGTGAGGGGGATTAAGAATTAAGGATTTAGGATTTAGGATTAAGGATTAAGGATTTAGGATTAAAAATTACAAGCTGTCGGCTAAAACCTAAAAAGGAGGAAAATTTTGTGGAAGTCAATTACCTGCAACCTGAGTATTTTGAAACATTTAAATGCGACGGACAAAAATGCAATGCTGCGTGCTGTAAATTTTGGAGAATCAGCATTGACGAAGACTCTTTGCAAAAATACCGGCAAGCCGAATCCGCCGATAAAGAAATTTCTTCGCACATAAAATTTTCCGATAAATCTCAAGACTACGCCGTAGTGCTGTGTCAAAACGGTTTTTGTCCATTTCTCAGCGCCGAAAATCTTTGCAAAATTCAACTTAAGTACGGCGAAGATTTTTTATCGCGCACTTGTAAAACCTATCCGCGCACTATAAATATGGCTGAAGGCATTCCGGTGCCGGAGCGCAGTTTAACCTTGTCTTGTCCCGTTGCCGCAGATTTGATTCTTTTTTCCGCGTTGCCGATTAAATTTAAATTGGTTAAAGAATCTGTTGCCGATACTTCCAACTTTTTAGCGAACACCTATACCCCCCCCCGTTCGATCTTGCCTCACGCGCAGAAAATCCGATTGACGGCGATTAAAATTTTGCAGGAACGCGACTTGACCATAGATCAGCGGCTGGCGGTTGTAGGCGTCTTTCTTGATATCATTGACGAGACGATTAAGGCTGAAAAATTTGACGACCTTCCGCAGATTTTTGAAATGTACGAATCCAAAGATATTATCTACAAATCTGTTCAAGCGGTTTGGAATGAGGCAAATTTTGACTACAAAGAATTTGTCAAGCTAATGTTAAGCGGCGTCATGGAAACTTTGTACGGCAAGGAGCCTAAAAATTTAGGCAAGGTTTTATTTGGCGCGTTTAAGGCATTTTTAAACATTGACCTTGAAAACCTTGATGAAAACGCGCTTGATAAGGCGGTGGAAAAATTTAAAGAATTGGAGCCGTTGCACGAAACATTCAACGTCCACTTTGAAATTGTTTTTGAAAACTGGCTTGTCAACGAATTTTTCATTAACTGCTATCCGTGGCACGTTGAAAAATCCATTCCGAATAATTTCGGCGTATTCGTTGCGACTTACAAAATTATTGAGTTAATGGCGTTTGTGGAGTCTTTGGTGAACAATGCACTGAAAAAGCAGTCACTTTTGGACACGATGATTTACTTTGCGCGGCACATAGATCACAATACCGATTATATTAAAAAAATTTCTGATGAAATTGGCGAAGAAAACAACATTCCAAAATTAGTGTCGGCGTTTTTGAAGACGCGAAATTTTTAATTCAAGTCGAAACGTTTTAAATTTTAGCTGACACTTAAATTTTAGCTGACACTTAAATTTTAGCAGACACTTTTGAAATATTAGTCGACACTTAAATTTTAGTCGACACTTTTGAAATATTTGAAAACACTCTGACCGGAGGAAAAATAATGAATGAAATTTTTGTAGGAATAGATTTAGGTACGACCAACACTCTTGCGTGTTACCTTCGGCGCGGCAGACCGAATTTTATACGTTTTGCAGGCAGCGGTGACATGTTGCCTTCCGTGCTGTACGTCGACGCGGAGAAAAATATTTTTATTGGCGAAAAGGCGAAAAAGCGCGGCGTTATCGACCCGCTTAACGTGATTCGCTCTTCAAAAACTTATATGGCGGACTTCGGCAAGACGTGGACTGTCGGCGGAAAAACCTTCACGCCTACGCAGGTTGCCGCTGAAATTTTAAGCGAAGTCAAGCGGCAGATTATTAAAAAACTTCACTGCGACGACGACACTAAAATCAGCGCCGTTATCACCGTCCCTGCATACTTCACTGCGAATCAAAAGGACGAAACAAAAAAAGCCGGCGTCGACGCTGGTTTTAACGTGTTGCAGATTATCACCGAGCCAATGGCGGCGGCGGTTGCCGTTGTTCACGAGTTGGGGCTTGACGAAAAAATTTTTGTAGTGGACTTAGGCGGCGGCACGTTCGATATCAGCGTTTTGCAAGCTGACCAAAAAAATCGCACGTACCGCGCATTGGATATTGACGGCGACAGAAAATTGGGCGGTGACGACTTCGACGCGCTGATTTACGACTACTTCATTGAGCTGATTCAGCGCGATACGAAATTGGACTTATCCGAGCAGGAAATTTCCGGTCTCGACTACAACGAATATTTTTCAATGACAGGGCGCGTACGTGAGGCGGCGGAAGATGCTAAAATCGCGTTGAGTGAACAGGAAACTTACACGGCGGACTTGATGAATCTTTTCACCTATCGCGGCAAGACGTATGACTTTACCGTTGACTTGACGCGCGACAAGTTCAATGAAATTTGTCAGCCGCTTTATGATAAAGTTACCTCACGCATAAAAAAATTTATCGCGAACAGTGACAAGTTCACGCTTGACGAAATTGGCACGGTGATTCTTGCAGGCGGCAGTTGCCACATTCCGAAGGTTAAAGCGGACGTTGAAAATATTTTCGGCAAGCGCACCGATACTCAGCTTGATTTAGGCACGTTGGTAGCTGTCGGCGCGTGTTTCGTTGCACAGACTTTCAGCGGCGTTAAAACCGAACTTGAAAAATCTGAACCTGCTAAAAATCTTGAATCAGCTGAAAAAACTGCACAAACTGAAACTCTTGAGCCCGCCGAAAATCAAGCCGCGCAGATTGAAAGTCAAGACGTCCCTTCCGACACTGAAAAGTTTGAAGATATCATTTCGCATTCACTCGGCGTTGAGGTTTTGGCGCCGGACGGTATAAGCCGCGTTTTGTCGAAAATTATTTTTAAAGGCGACGTTTACCCCTGCGAAAAGACGAAGCTTTACACTACGACAATGGACAATCAGACTTCGATACCGATTTACATTTATGAAGCGGGCTCGGACTGCGAAAACATTGCCGATATCGACGCGCACGAATTTTACGGCGACTTGCTGCTTGAAATTGACGACAACGAACCGGCGGGCGTCCCAGTCATTAACGTTACATTCAGCTACGACAAGAGCGGCACGCTGGAAGTTACGGCGCGGGATGAGAAAAGCGGCGTAAACAAAACCGTCACGATTAAAAAAGGATTTAGATCGATAGATCGATAGTTGCTAGATCGATAGTTGCTAGATCGATAGTGGCTAGATCGATAGTGGCTAGATCGATAGATCGATAGTGGTTGGATCGATAGTTTACCATCGATCCGATAACCACCGATAACCATCGATCCATCGATCCACCGATCCATCGATCTAAAAGGAGCGCTGACAATGGTGGAAGAAAATTTGCTTGATACATTTAACGACGAATCCGACGAATTGGACGCGCCGATACTTCGTCTGCTTGACATAAAAATTTTACAAGTTTTGCAAAGACATTCCGACGCCAAGCACCCATTGACTCAACAAAAAATCATTGACTACCTTGCCAAAGATTTTAACGGCGAAATTTGTGACCGCCGCTCTGTCAGCAAAAATATTCGCTCCCTCAAAGACGCCGGAATAAATATCATTTCTTCGAAAAAAGGCAGTTGGCTTGTACGCGACTTCGACGAATCGGAATTGCGTATGCTCATTGACAGCGTGCTTTTTTCAAAAAATATTCCCACCGACAAAGTTCAATCCCTTATCGACAAGCTGAAAAATCTTGCCAACGAATATTTCAGCGCGAAAGTAAAGCATATTATCAACCTGCCGCGCCTGCAACATTCCGACAACGCGCAGGTTATGACGTCACTTGACATTTTGAACGACGCAATTCACGCAAAGAAAAAAGTCACCTTCATTTACAACAAGTACGGCAAGGATTTAAAACTGCACCCGCGCAGGACGACGCCGTACAAAGTCAGCCCGTACCAAATGGCGGCGACGAACGGCAATTACTACCTTATCGCCAACACCGACGGCTACAACAACATTTCGCATTACCGCATTGACCGCATGACTGAAGTCACGATGCTTGCCGAATCTGCGCGGGATAATCGCGACCAAAAAAATAAAATTGAAGGTTGCGTAGGCGGCTTGAACTTGCCGGAACATATGGCGCAAAATATTTATATGTTCGGCGGCAAAAGCATTTGGGTAAATTTTTGGACGCGCGAATTTATGATTGACACGATTGTTGATTGGTTCGGCAAAAATTTTAAAATCTTGCAAAGTGCCGACGAAAAAATTTTGGTAGAAGTGAAAGTCAACGAAAACGCGATTAAGTACTGGCTAATGCAGTACGGCGAAAACGTTGAGGTTGTAAAGCCGGAGTCACTGCGCAGGGCAATTCACGATATGGCGGAAAAGATTATGCTGGCGCACAGTTAAATTTTCACACAGTTAAATTTGGAAATGAAATTTGAAAGGAGAAATTCTTTATGAATGTAAAAATCTCAGCAGTGATAATCGGAAGTATTAATATTGACGCGGACACGATGAAAAAGATTGACGGCGTAAGAATTTTTAAAGTTACCGACAGAAAATCTTGCGACGAGATTGTTAAAAACGTTGCCGAAGATGATATTGTTTTCATAATTTCGGACGGACGCGAAGTCTATTACGCGGAAAAATTTTTCTCACGCCTTCCCGCGCTGAAAATTTACCTTGTGACGGAAGCGCAAGCCGCCGACAATAAAAATTTGCGTGACGCGATTATCCAACTTCCCGCGCAGAATTTTAATGACAAGATTTTTGAAGTTGCCAACGCCTTCAATGACATTCTGAATGTTGACGGACCGGTTGGTTTGGACTTTGACGACGTTAAAAGCGTGCTGAAAAATTCCGGCAAGGCAGTGGCGGTTATCGGCGCGGCGGAAGGTGAACACGCGGTAAAAAATTGCGTTGACAATGCGCTTGAAGGTCACGACATTAAATCTGCACACGGCGTATTGGCAAACTTCAAAGGTTCTGCCGACGCCTGCACGATGAGTGAAATTAATGCGGCAATGGAAAAAATTCAAGCGGCGATAAGTGACGGCGCTAAAATTATTTGGAGCGTGACGGTTGACGAATCTTTAGGCAACACGGTGAAAGTTGCCGTTATCGCAGGAAAATTTCTCGGCTAAAAAACTTTAAACTTCGCAATAAAAAAGGCGGCGTGTTGAAAATTTCACGTCGCTTTTTTGTTTGCAAAAATATTTTTTGTAAAGCTTACTAAATCAATTACCTTTCCACAATTCTGCCGCACCAAAGGTCTGAGTAATGCAGTAGCAGTGTCAATTTCTCTTCGCGCATTGCAACACTGCGATTATCTTCCACGTACTGACCGTCGTGATAAATAATCGCCTGCACTTCCTCTTCAGTCAAGGCAATTCGCCCGCCGATAAGGTACAGACTTCTGACCGGTACGCTTAAATAAATTAAATCGCTGTTAAATTTGTACGGCGGGTACGGCGAAAGTCCGTACTGCTTCTGTTTATTGGAAGGCTCCACCTTAATATACTGCGGCTTGTTCGGCATACCGACTTTGCCTAAATCGTGCAGAAGTGCCACGATTACGCAACTTTCGTCCGAAATTTCCGGCGCCAAAACTTTTTTCACGCTGAGCAACGTTTCCGCGACATTAACGCTGTGTTCAAGCAGTCCCTGTTCTTTGCAAAGGTGAAATTTCGTAGACGCAGGTGCCGTCATGTACGCCGTTTCATTCTCGACAAAATTCATCAGCGCCACAATATCTGTGCGCCGATTTATAACTTTCGCCTTCAAACTTTCGTAGCGTTCAAGCAATTCCATTTTAATCACCTCAAATTTTAGTAGCACAAATTTTAGTAGCTCAAATTTTTTCGGCAATTATAACGGTTGCAATGTCGCTATTTTTTTACGCTGAAAATTTTTTACGCTGATTAAAGTTCCAACGAATCTTGGTTAAAGTTCCAATAAATCTTTCGTGCTTTCAGTCAAAGGCTCGGCGCCGTTTTCCGTGATAAGCACCGTGTCTTCAATGCGAACGCCGCCGAAATTTTGAATGTAAACGCCGGGTTCGTCCGTGACCAACATATTAACTTCCAAACTTTCGCACGTGCTTAGTTTGCTTAAGCGCGGCTCTTCGTGAATTTCAAGCCCTAAGCTGTGACCTAAGGAATGTGAAAAATATTCGCCGAATCCCAAAGTTGTAAGCCGCTCCCTGACTTTTTCGTCAATCTCCTTGCCGCCGATACCGGGCTTGATAAGTTCAAGACCGTATAACTGCGCGTCCAAAACTGCGGAATAAATTTCACGCTGTCTGTCAGATGCCTTGCCGACGCAAACCGTGCGCGTGATATCGGAATGGTAGCCGTTTACCACCGCGCCGAAATCCATTGTGACAAATTCGCCGTTGGAAATAATTTTTTTCGTAGCCCTTCCATGCGGCAAACTGCCACGTACGCCGGAGGCAACGATTGTATCAAACGCCGTGCGCTCGGAACCGAATTTACGCATTAAATATTCAAGCTCGGCGGCAACTTCATACTCACGCTTACCTGCTTGAATGTAGTTTAAAATTTCGCCGAAGGCTTTATCGGCAATTTTGCAGGCGGCGCGTATGTACGAAATTTCTGCCGCATCCTTAATCTGCCGCAGTGAATCGACTTCAATCGATTTTAATTCAATGTCCGGCAACTTCTCTTTCAATGCCGCGTACTCGTCGAAGGTAAAAAATTTGCCTTCAAAGCCCAACTTTTTTACGGCGGAGTCTTTCATCATTTCAACAAGCTTGGTGAAAATTCCGTCCGTCTGCCTGATAAT
>JAFTEG010000020.1 GCA_017453765.1 Selenomonadaceae bacterium | reverse complement strand
AGTGAGGAGTGAGGAGTGAGGAGTGAGGAGTGAGGAGTAAGGAGTAAGGAGTGAGGAGTGAGGAGTTTAATTACGAATTATCTGCTCCGTAGCCATTGACTAAGCTTGTAGAAAACCTTTTCAATCGGCGGCTTTCTGTCAATTATAATCGAACCGCTACAAAAACTTCCCGCAGTTATCGGCTTATGTTCACCTACAACCGAAGTCCAAAGATAGCCCGACTCCGACGAAGGGTCTTTGACAAGATCGAAAGTCACTTCCATAACCGCGCCTTTATTTGCCTGCAAGACAAACTGCGCGAGTTGCTGATTGCCTAAGTGCAGTTGAAGACTCTGCGGCGTCAAAGGATATTGCGACACGGTACGAACAACGCCGATTAAACTTCCTGCCTGCGACACGTCGACGCCGTTAGGTGCCAGCTGAATCGTCATATTAGGTTTAACGCGTTTGCCTTTGTCAAGCGGAATGTAAAGCAGTCCCAAAAGTTCATCGCGGTTTTGCGTCAAGCGTACACTGCAAATAGACATGCCGGCGCTGACTAAAGTGCCTTCGGTGACCATAACTTCATCAATAATGCCGTCATAATCGCTGTAAATATCCTGCGCCACTTCCTGCTGATATTTTTTCGCGTCGTACTGATAAGCCTGCCGCATTGCGTCACGATCATTCGACGCAAGACCCATACCGTACTGCGCCATTCTTGTATCGGCATTTTGTTCCGCTTGTTCCATATGCGCGATAAGCTGACCTTTTCTAACGTAATCACCGGCTTTAACGTAAAGGCGTGAAATTTTACCGGTTGCAACGTGCGAAACATTCATAACGCCTGCCGAATCCATAATCATTCCCACGCCCTCCGCCTTCACGGTAAAAGCGCCGTAGATTGACCACAGCACGATTGAAAAAAGCAAAATCAAAATTGCTACAAGTGACATCCACGTTATCGGCGTAGTTATCGGCAACATTGTATCCAACTTTTCAGGCGAGCGCAATTTATCCAGCGCCTCTTGACTAAAAATTTGACTTTTTTCGTGCACCATTAAATTCACCTCCCAAAGTTCGTCAAAGTCACTTCAACTTTAACGCCGCTTTCAAGTCCGGTAGTTGCGGAAGTCACGACAGTTTCACCTTCCTTGAGACCGGAAATAATTTCAATGTACGTGCCGTCATCAGAGCCGACATTAACTGCGCGGCGTTCCAGCGTATTTTCCGGCGTCACTACAAACACGGCGCCTCTGTTCTGTCCGGTAACTGCGGCAAGCGGTACGGTCAAGGCGCGGTGAGAATTGACAAGACGCATTGTCACGCCGTTGTAAGTTTGCGGCTCCAAAAGTCCTACCGAATTATCGACTTCCCAAACAACTTTTCGCATTGCGGCAGGTTCCGAAAGTGACGGCGTAATTTCCTGCACGCGAGCATTAAAAACCTGTTCACTGCCTTTATTTCCCGCCGCAAATTCCGTATCATAAGCCTTTCTTAACGCGTTGGCGTCACGAAAATGCAGTTCAAAGTTTTCATTCATAAAAAGATGCTGAGCAATTTCATCATCAAGCGGCATTGAAAAGTACAGCCGATTAAAATTGCCGATAAGCGCCACCGGCGTACCCGGCGACACGTAAGCGCCCATTTGCTTGTAGAGAATCAAAACTTCGCCTTCAATCGGCGCGTAGATATCCTGTCTGCCGGACTGAACCAAGTATTGGTCACGAACAGTTACAGCTTGTTTAAGTGCGGCTTCGGCGGCAAGGAATTGCATTTGCGCTTCGTCATATTTTTCTTTGGAGGTGGCGTCCTTTTCCATTAGCCGCTGGTATCTTGCGAAGGAAGCTCGCGCGTTGGCAAGTTGCGCTTCCGCTCTAAAAATATTGCTTTCCGCCTCTTGAATCTTCAGCGGGATATCGTCATTTTGCAATCGAAATAAAAGTTGTCCTTTCGCAACGCGGCTGTTTTTGTCGACAAAAATTTCAGTGACTCTGCCGTCAATCAGTGCTACGGCGTCCGCCATTTCGTCTGAATAAAAATTTATCGTGTCCAAAACAAAAGTGGGATTGATATTTCGGAATGCCGCCCTTTCGCCTTGTAGCGGTATCGCGCGATTTTCCATTCGTTCGGCAATTTTACTTTCGCCTGCGCGATTTAAATACATTCCGTAAGCTATCAATGCCACTGCACAGACTAAAACTAAAACCAAGCCGATTGTATAATATTTTTTCATCACTGCCTCCGAAAAATTTTTTGCAAAAAATGATAAAGTATTTTACAACGTTTTTTTAGTTTAGGGAATAGGGATTAGGGACTAGGAATTAGGATTAATTTTTTTATTCTAAATTCTAGGTGGTGTTGATTAAACCAAGTTTCGATAGATTCTCAGGGTTTTTTAACTTACTTTTCTTTGGCGCAAAGAAAAGTAACAAAAGAAACATGTCCGCAGAAGTCGCGTCCGGCGACTTGCGCGGACGGGCGCACGTCCTTGTGCGCCTCACCTAACTGCGGCTTTTACGTAATTTGCAAATTTTTCAAATCTGAATTTACAAACAACCCCTACATTCTTAATTCTTAATTCTAAATTCTTAATTCCTATGTTATAATTGGCGCAAAAAATTTGTACGGTGGTGAAAATTTTGAAAAGACTTTGTAGCCTGCTGATTTTGTCGACGCTTTTAATTGCGGGCTGTGCCGAAAAAAAAGTTGAACCGCCACCTTTGCCAATGGTAAAAACCGTGACGGCAAGTCAAGCCGGTAAAATTATGTCGGACGTTTACCCCGCCGTTGTGAAGGGCAGGTACGAATCCAATTTGGCTTTTCAAACCGGCGGAAGAATAATTTCACGTGACGTGGAAAAAGGCAGTTTTGTAAGCGCGGGGCAGGTGCTTATGACTATCGACGCTAGGGACGCCGTGCAACAGCTTAACGCCGGTGAATCTCAGGTTGAACTCTGCCGCTCGCAATTAAATCTTGCGAAATCCAACTTGGAGCGTTACGCCGCGCTGTACAAAGAAAACGCCGTTGCCGCCGCCACGCTTGACCAATATCAAGCCGCGTATGACAATGCCGTTGCCGCTTACAATGCCGCCGTCGCGCAGGCTGAACAGGCGCGAAATGTTTTAAACTACACTGAGCTTACCGCCAATGCCGACGGTGTAATTTCTACCGTGAACGCGGAGGCGGGGCAGGTTGTTTCGGCGGGACAAACGGTTTTGACTTTGGTGCAAGCTGATGAGTTGGAAGTTGAAATCGACGTGCCGGAGAATCATTTAAAAAATATTTCAATCGGCAAGACTGCGGACGTGACATTTTGGGCGGTGCAAGGCAGGACGCAGGGCGTAGTTCGTGAAATTGCGCCAATGGCTGACAGTGCCGCACGTACGTACCGCGTGAGACTTTCGCTTATAAATCCGCCACCGAATATTCAACTCGGTATGACTGCGGAAGTGATTTTAAATTCCGCCGATGAAATTACCGACGCCGTGATTTTGCCGCTGTCAGCGATTTATCAGACCGGTAATGCCGCGCAGGTTTGGATTGTCACGAATGAAAATAAAGTCACGCTGAAAAATGTCACGGTGGAAAATTTCAGTGGCAATGAAGTTTTGGTACGTGGCATTTCGACGCGGGACAAAGTTGTAGCGGCGGGAGTTCATAAACTGCGCGAAGGGGAGTTAGTGAGGAGTGAGGAGTAAGGAGTGAAGAGTGAAGAGT
>JAFTEG010000166.1 GCA_017453765.1 Selenomonadaceae bacterium | reverse complement strand
TTTGCGCGACAAGTGGGAATCTGAAAAGCAATCGATTCTTCGTGTCCGCGCCATTAAAAAGGAAATTGACGACGTTAATAAGGAAATGGCGGACGCCGAGCGTGCGTACGACCTGCAAAAACTTTCCGAGTTAAAGTACGGTAAACTTCCCGAACTTCAAAAAACGTTTAAAGCGGTTGAAGAAGAACTTGCCGCGCAGTCACAAGGTGAACGCCTTTTGAAAGAGGAAGTCGGCGAAGAAGATATTGCAAAAGTTGTAAGCCGCTGGACAGGCATACCCGTTTCCAAAATGATGACCGGCGAACGCGAAAAACTTTTGCACCTTGAAGACACGTTGCACGAAAGAGTTGTAGGGCAGGACGAGGCGGTTAAGGTTGTCAGTGAGGCAATTCTCCGCGCCCGCGCAGGTATCAAAGACCCCAATCGTCCCATTGGCTCATTTATCTTTCTCGGTCCCACCGGCGTCGGCAAAACCGAATTGGCGAAGGCGTTGGCAGAGGCGTTGTTTGACGACGAACGCAGTATCATTCGCGTTGATATGTCTGAATACATGGAGAAACATACCGTAGCACGTTTAATCGGCGCTCCTCCCGGCTACGTCGGCGATGACGAAGGCGGACAGCTTACAGAGGCGGTACGGCGCAGACCTTACAGCGTGATTCTGCTTGACGAAATTGAAAAGGCGCACCGTGACATTTTCAACGTGCTGTTGCAAATTTTGGACGATGGCAGATTAACTGACGGCAAAGGGCGCGTTGTCAACTTCAAAAATACAATCGTGATTATGACGAGTAATTTGGGTTCGCAGGAAATTTTAAAGCGCGCGAAAATCGGCTTTATCACGAAGAAAGATTTTGCAGAGGCGGAAGGCATTATCAAGGATATGCTGAAAGATTATTTCCGCCCCGAATTTTTAAACCGCGTCGACGACATTGTTGTATTCAAATCCCTTGCGAAAGATCAGGTTAAAGCCATTGCCGAAATTTTGTTGAAGAATTTGAATGAACGTCTCAGCAAGCAGATTAACGTAACATTGACGTGGACGCAAAACGCGGTTGACGCTCTTGCCGATAAAGGTTTCGATCCCAGTTTCGGTGCGCGTCCGCTCAGAAGATTTTTAACGCATACCGTTGAAACGGAATTGAGTAAAAAAATTATCGCCGGCGAAGTGAAGGACGGCGACACGGTGGAGATTGACTTTGCAGATAAAAAGTTCGTCTTCAATGTAAAAACGCCGGTCAATCTCGACAAAGACAATCAAGACTAACGGCGTAGTAAGAAATAGTTTAGGCGTAAAAGTTTTAAAATGTAATTCGGCATAAGTACCGAAATTTCAATAGTCTGTGCAGTGAAAACTGCGCGGGCTATTTTTTTATGCAAGGGATTTAACAACTTCGCTGATTCGCCGCGCCACGTAGACGTTATTCATCACGTAAAGGTGAATGCCGTCGACGCCGTGCGCCAAAAGGTCTACAATCTGATTCAGCGCGTAGACGATACCGGCTTCCTGCAACGCGTCGGCATTGTCGCCGTAGCGGTCGAGAATTTTTCTGAACTTCACCGGCAAACTGGCGCCGCAGATATTTACCATGCGTTCAATCTGCTTTTTCTTTGTCACCGGCATTATTCCCGCCTCGACAGGCACGTTAATGCCGAGTGCGCGAATTTTTTCAATGAAGTAGTAAAAGTGATCGTTGTCAAAAAATAATTGCGTTATCAGTCCGTCAACACCTGCGTCAACCTTCGCCTTTAAAAAATTTATATCGGCGTCGAAGTCCGTCGATTCGGTGTGACCTTCGGGATAGCACGCGGCGTAGATTTTAAATTTTTTGTCGGTCTTTTCGCGTATGAATGAAATTAAATCTACGGCGTGCGGAAAAATATTTTTCGGCTCGACGCCCGGCACCTTGTCACCGCGCAGAGCCAATATCTCATCAATGCCGCGCAGTTCAAGCTGACTTAAAATCTTTTCGACGTCGCCTTTGTCAAGGTTTATCGCCGGAATATGCGCCACGCTTTTTTTCTGGTACTTTTCTTTAATCGCGGCGGCAACTTCAATCATTCTTTCACTTGCGTTTGAACTTGAACCGCCTGCGCCGCAAGTCACGCTGATAAAATCGGGATTTAAATCAGTCAAGCCGTCCAGCGTCTTGTAAATCACTTCAACCGGCATATCTTTTTTAGGCGGGAAAATTTCAAATGAAAACTTCGCTTTCAACTTTTTAACCTCCAACTTAAAATTTACCGCGTAATTTACACTAAAACTTTTTGAAAGTCAAAACTTTGCTATCCGCTACAAGCTACCGGCTAATAGTCAAAGGCTACAAAAATTTTTTAATGACGTTCAAAAATTCCGGCTTGGTAATTTTCCCCTCAATGTAGCGAACGGCATTGCGCCATAAGCGGAACTTGCAACGCGTGAAATTGTACGGCGGACTGTTCAAAATTTTGTAGCACTCAGCTAAGCGAACCTTTGACTGCTCAAAAATTTCCTTGCCGAATCCGTCATAAAAATCTTTACCGTCGGGCTTACCAATCGCGTCTTGCCCCATTGCCATAATTTCTTTCAGCGTCGGTTGCTTACCTTGCACGACGTATTTTTTTACGCCGTCAATAAAATTTTCGTCAAGCGGCAGCGGCTTGTAGCCCATATGCTCCAAAGACAGCGGCAGGTACAATCTGCGCGAATCGTAAACCGCCAGATTATGTTGGTGCCCGTGTATATTTATGTCGCAGGCGTGATCGAATTTCGGACGGTGCGAAAATAAAATTACGACGTTGTTCAAATCCATTACCAATTCTTCAACTACCGCCGTAAAGCCGCAGTTCATATAAAATTCCGGCGGCATTTTGTCATGGTTGCCGCGAATCAAAATTTTTCTGCCGCGCCAACAGCCGAGTTTTTTAACCCACTCTTCCTTGAAAGAAATGTCGCCTAAATGTATCACCGTGTCACTTTCGCCTACAAGTTCATTCCAATTCTTTTCAATCAGCGTTTCAAAGTTGTCGGGACGGTTGCAGTACTTTTTAATATTTTCGTGTCCCAAGTGCGTGTCGGGAATGACGTAAATCATTTTTGCAACTCCTTTGCTAACTCAAAATATTCAGCGCCTGCCGATACTTTTCGACGCGGCTTAAATCTGCGTCCGAAATCTGCGCGGCGGGTATTCGTGACAAGTCGGAATTGTGTTGAAGGTCGGCAATTTTCACGCGGCGTGCAAGCGCGTTACCTTTAATGCGTTCGACGTATTCAAGGTACGGCGTAGATTTATCGTGCGTCAACAATTTCAGCGCCTGCAATTCGTCATCAGTCAGCGGAATTAAATTTTTCAACTCGTCAAAAGTAATTCCCGCGTCCTCCACCGTGTCATGCAAAAGCGCCGTGATAATTGCCGAATCGTCGCCGCCGCAATTAAACGCCACTGTTACTGGGTGATAAATGTACTCAACGCCGCTTTTATCCACTTGCCCGGCGTGAGATTTTTTCGCAACTTCAAAGGCTTTTCGTACGCGCAGATTTTTATGACGTGCAAAGACTTCCTGCAGAATAGTAAGCTGATTAATTTTTACAGTCGGACGTTCGGTGCCGAGTTCACCGAGTGAAATGGTTTTATTTATACCGTGATAGTCACTGCCGCCGCTGATTAGTAAATTATTTTTTTGCGCCGCGTCGACAAGAAACCGCGTTTCGTACGGCGTGTAGCGCGAATAGTAGCACTCAAGCCCGCCTATGCCGCAAGCTTTTAAAACTTCCAACCGCTCTTCAAACTCTTCAGGCAAAATTCTGCGTTCACCTTCGCCACCAAGTGGGTGCGCCCAAACAGCAATGCCGCCTGCCGCAGTAACCGCCTTCACGACTGCCGCAACGTCAAGACGCATACCGCCTACGCGACATTTTTTTACATCGTGATAAAGTTTTTTCTTCGCAAAGTTACACTTCTGCGCGAGGAAATTTACAAGCTGGGGTTTACCGTAACTTTCATCTGAAAAATTTTCGGCAAGCTCCTCCGCAGTAACATTCACGCCGTAAAGTTCGCAGAGATATTTCAGCCGAATATCAAACTTAGCTTTTTGCAACTCCTTGCCGAGACGCGAAATTTTCTGCATTTCTTCGTGCGCAGGATCAAAAAAATATGTCAGTATGTGACATTTAATTCCTTGAGCAGTCTTACAAGAAATTTCTGCGCCGTTTATAAAAAACACGTCACGCGGGATAAGCGGTAAAATTTTTTCGACGCCGTTAAAATTTTCATGGTCGGTAATTGAAAATATTTTCACGCCGTCTGCCGCGCAGATTTTTTCCAAAATACTTTCCGGCGTATCCGTGCCGTCCGATGCCGTGCTGTGTATGTGCAAATCGATAAACATTTGGTAACCGCCTCACTCTGAAAAATGAAAAATTTTACTTCGCGTTATAAAAGGCAGGCTGTGACCGCGCGGAATCAAAAATGCATGATCGCGGCGTACCGCCAAATCCCTTTCAATCCAGCCGTCGGTTATAATCAAAATCGGCGCGTCCTTAGGAAAATCATTCGCGTTGACAAGCAAGTCTACCGCCGGCTGTAAAATCGTGCCGCCGCGTCCTTTCACTTCAACCCTGCCCGCGATATCGTCCGGCGATAAATAACCCGCGTCGTAAGCCTGCGCGTCACAAAAAATCACCCGTGCGCATGGTACGTCTTTTGCCGCAGAATAGCTCGCAATCGCGCCAAGTGCGTAACCTATCATCTTCGCAGTCATTGAACCGGAAGTGTCGATAACCACGCCGAAAGTGCGGCTGTAATCGCTAATCGGTACGGGAATATGACGCGGTCGCGGAATGTCAGGTGTACTGCCTTGACGGCGGCTCGGTCGCGCATAGGTCCGCGTTTTTTGCAACGGCTTGAAGTAAATGTCAAACCACTTGCCAAGTTCCACGTCCCAACCTATCGGCGGCATTGCCAGCGCTTTAATCTCCTCAATCAGTCCCGCAGGAATTAAGCCGCGATTTTTTTCAAGGTGGTATTCCAGCCCGTTTCTCAGCGCGTTTTTATAAAATTCGTCAAGCGAAGTTTGCGGCTTGTTGCCAAAGGTTTTCGGCGCGTCGCTTATTATGTCGCCTTTACCCCAGCCGCGCAGTGTCTGCAGTTTTGAAAATTTTTTAATGTCGCGGATAATTCTATCGTAAATTTCTTCTGCCGACATATTTTTTAAATCTTCGTCGTACAAAATATTCTGCGGCATTTTGCCAACCTGCATTTCGTAAAGCCAACTGTTTACCACAAAATCGCAGGCAACATTCCAAAGGTAGGCGTCACGTCCCTGACAGCGCTCATGGTGCTGTAAACCGGCGTGCAAAAATTCATGCGCCAAGACAAATTTAAGCTCTTCAAAATTTAACTTTGCGGCAGGATTCACGTAAATTTCTCCGCGCGTCACGTCAACTGCCGCAACTTGAATTTCATTCTTCCAGCAGTAATTTACATCCTCGATAATTTTAAAACCTGCCGCCAAACCTCCAAGCAGGGGGTAGTGATTTATAAACCATTCGGCGGCTTTTTGCGTAGGCGTGCTGACTTCACGATAATGCCCGCCTGCCTCGCCTACCGTTTCTGAAACCGAATGTGCCAACGCCATTGCAAATTCTTCAGTGAAATAATTTTTTTCGCCCTTTGCAACATTGTAAGTCAGCGGTTTATTCAAGCCCTGCATGTCCTCTTGATGAATTGCGGCGGTGCCGAAATGACCGCACTTTAAATTTTGCCCCTGCTCAACCAAGTAGTCGTAAATCTGCCGTTCGTCACCTTTCTTGCCGCTGTAAAGTTCAATCGAATCAAAAGGCGGCGTCCCAATCTTAACGTCGTACAAAAATTTTGCAATGTAAATGTCGCACGCCGTGTTCCAAATTTTTTTATCACAAGGCGTCGGCATTTTCTCCGCGTCGAAGTGACCAAACGCCAAATGTAAAATGCAATGCGCTATTACGTACTCCCACTCGCTTGCGTTAAGCTGATAATTTTTGTTCAGAAAAATTCTGCCGTCACTTTGAACAATCGCCGCGCAGTTTTTACCCAGCGTGCTGTTGTCAACTTCTTTCAGCCGCATTGAAGTTCTGTTGTAAAGTTCATTAAAAATCCTGTTGCCGCCAAGTAAATTGTTAATGCCTTTTTCAAGCGGCGTGCGTGTAATTTTTTTCGCGCCGGTATTTTTTTTCGCCATATTTAAGCACTCCTTGCAAGGCGCGGCAGGTCTCTTACAATTTCAACCATAAACCAATTCGGCAAAACTTCTTTGTCCTCGTCTGACACAACCATTTGCGCCAACTCGTAATTTATGCGCGACAGCTCTTTTATAAGCGACTTTGCACGGTGAGTGAAATACTGCATTGCGCGATTTAAATCATTCTTCTTCTTAGGTAAATCGTGCAGAAGACGTGCGCGGAAACTTTGTGCAAGAAAGTAAAGCGTGTCTCTTTCCTCCGGCTTTTCCGGCCATTTCTGCGTACCCTTTATAATGTCGTTAAGCAAGTACTTATTGTCGGCGTTTTTGCTGAACGCTATGAACATTCCCGCGTGTTTGGCAGAAATTGTACCGTAAACCAAAATGCGCAAAAGTTCCTGCGAAAATTTTTCATTCTCTTCGCCAACGTGGTACTGATAAAGCGCGTCACTCAACATATGCCATGAGCGCGGCGTAGAGTAAGGCTCTTCATTTTTCGGCGGCTCGGAAAATAAATGGTCGGGACGTTGCGTAATGTAATTTAAAACCCATTCGTGCAAATTATTTTCGTACGCCCATTCAAGCCATGACTTTGCGTCGGGGACAAGTTGGACGTGAAACATACGATTTATCAGCGCTGATGACATGGTTTTTACTATCGCGCCGTCTTGCGTACGATTCCCCGCGCCGATTACCACGCTGCCTTTCGGCAAGTAATATTCACCGATTCGCCGTTCGTGAATCAAACTGTAAAAAGCTTTTTGTACTTCCTGCGAACAGGCGTTTAACTCGTCCAAAAATAGTACGTACGGGTCTTGACGTGCTATCATTTTCGGCGGCAAAAATTCTGACGTGTTACCTCGTATTTGCGGTATGCCTATGATATCTTCCGGCGCCAGTTGACTGCCTAAAAGTGACACGCAGGGCAACCCCACTTCCTTTGCAAATTTTTCTACCAATGCCGACTTGCCTATACCCGGCGAACCCCATATAAAAATCGGGCGGCTCGGTGCAAGGTTGATTAATAAATCGAACAATTCATTTTGATTGACGCTGTACGGTAAATTCATTTAGTACCTTCCCTTTCAATTTGCAATTTCAACTTTCACACTAAGTATATATGCCGCTATGTACAAATTTGTGTACTATTAGGGATTAGGGAT
>JAFTEG010000165.1 GCA_017453765.1 Selenomonadaceae bacterium | reverse complement strand
CCTGTTTGCGGCTGGATTGTCTGCATTGAAGGTCCGCGCAGAGGCAAAGACTACAAAATTCATGCAGGTAAAAATTTCGTGGGACGCGCTGACGATATGGACATACAGATTTTAGGTGACAACGGTATTTCACGCCGTAACCACGCTGTTTTGGTGTACGACCCCAAGCGGCACGAAACGGTTTTGTTGCCGGGCGATTCAAACGGCATTGTCTACCACAATGATTCGGCTCTGTACGCGCCGGTTGTTTTAAGCGTCTATGACGTTATCGAACTGGGCAAAAGTAAATTTTTATTCATACCGTTTTGCGGAGATCATTTTCGTTGGGAAGATTCGCCGACTAAAGATGATAAGCCTTCCTTGCAATTCGGAAAGGAAACAGATTGATGTCGACCGATATTGTTGTACCTGCGATATTATTTTTGTGCATGGTAGTCTTGCACGTTATGAGGGTAAGGCACTTGGACCCGCTGAAAAGATTTTCCGGCGACGAATACGAACTCGGCGCGGCGTCAACTCTCGGCACTCGAACGATTCAACAAGATTATTTCGGTGTTAAAAAGAATAGCGGCGTACTTTTAATGTTGCTTGCCGACGGCATAAGGGATAACGGCGAAATTGCCGCAAAATTGGCTGTCGACACTTTTCGTGACTTGTTCGACGATCCAAATTCAATTCAAAAGCCGCAGTATTTTTTTAAACGCGCCGCCAATACCACGCAAAGGAAAATTGATAATACTTTGGAAGAGCGGCAGGGCGAAACTTCAATAGCCGCCGTAATGGTGAAGGGCTATGAGCTTTTTTATTCGCTTATAGGAAGTTGTCGCGTCACTGTCTTTCGCGGTGGGGATTTAATTCCCGTGTCCGAAGGGCAGACGCTTGACGTGCTTGCTAAGCACAGATATCAAGAAGGACGAATTTCAAAGCAAGAAACATTGGCGCTTTTGGACAGGCACCGGCGTTACAACGTGCTTGGGCAAGATTCGTTTCAAGAGGTTGAAGTTTTCAGCAAGCCGCTTTCACTTAAAAATGATGATATGATAGTTTTGATGAGCGAAGGCGTTTTAAATACTTTGCGCTGGGTTGAAATTGAGGAGGTACTGTCGAAAAGAGAGTCCGTGCAAGATTTGGCAGAGGAAATAATAAGATTGGTGAACAATTCGCCAATGGTTGACAAAGACAATGCGTCGGTTTTAATTTGTCGTCGCAAGTGAGGATTGAAACATGAGAAAATCCAACAGCATTTTTAAAACGGCATTTGTATCAGAGTCCGGCGCAGAGCTTACCAACAAAGATTATTTCGCTTACGTGGAATTTGACGATTATGCCTGCTACGTTTTGGCGTCCGGCATAACTGATTTTGAAACTTCCGAAGCCGCTAAAGAAGCCGTCGAACACCTGCTTTTAAGTTTTGAAGAGCATCCCAGTATGGCTAGGGGAACGCTTAAGCGGTATATGAAAGAGACGAATGAACGCTTGCTTAGCGGCAGTCACGTGCAAAGGCTGAAAGCGTCCGTCATTATGGTGGTGACGGATTATGAAAAATTTCGCTACGCGGCGGCGGGCAATGTACGCTTGAGAATGTACCGTAGCGGCAGATTTTTTAAAGAGTCAATCGATATGTCGCTGGCGGCTGATTTAATTCAGAAGGGTGAAAGTGAAACGCCGCTTGACCGTCACGAAGAGCGGCATAACTTGTACACCTATCTCGGCAAGAAAGATTTTTTCAAGCCGTTTATTTCCAAAACTCAAAAATTGGCAGACGCCGATATAATTTCCCTTTACACGAAGGGATTGTGGGAGCATGTCGACGCGCAGGAAATTGACGAAATTTTTTCCGACGCCTCCGACGATCCTAAAGAATCAGTCGACTTATTGGAAGACGTGTTGCTTTCACGTCAACCGAAGGATTTAAAAAGCTACACCATTGTCGCCATATTCGTCAATAAAATTTATCGTGACCCCGACCGTGAAAGAAAGCGTCAACGCTACATAAAAATTGCGATTATCATTTTGGTAATACTGCTGATTATCGGAATTATTTGGTACCTTTTCCACAGATATCGTCAAAATAAAGTTGATGATATGCACGCTTATGTAGACAGGACGCATGCATTTATAGAGGAAGAAAATTTTAAGCACGCAATGGACAACGCTCAAAAGGCGGTTGAGTTGTCACGCGAATTAAAAATGAAAGACGATGAAGAAAGTATCACTGCCGAGTTGCTGATATTGGATTCGCTTACACAAGCCAATACCTTTTTTGACAGCGGCAATTACGTTTCAGCGTACGAATATTATTTGAAGGCGATGAAATATTCTTCCGCCGGTGATAAAGTTATCCGTGATTACGTTCAGCGCCGAATCACTTTTCTTGAAAGCCTGCTTGACATAAATCAATTAATGCGTTTGGGCGAATATCTTTTAAAACAGGGATATTACGACGAAGCAGAGGCAATGTACGATAAAGCCCGTGAACAGGCTATGACGATTCACGACAGAGAATCTTTCGACAAGGCGATAATGCCATTGCCGGCGTTTACGAACAAAAGGCGCAAAAGCGTAAAGAGGCCGAACAAGAGTTGGATAAAAAGAAGAAAGATTTGGCAGATCAGTTGGAGCAAAAAAGGCAAACTGATTTAATGGACGCCATGAAAAAGGGTCAAGACTTATTGGCGGCAGGTGATGTCGACGGCGCACAAAAAGCCTACCTTGACGCAAGAAATTTAGCCAAAGATCCCGCTGAATTAGCTCAAACCACTGCGGCATTGGGGCAAGTGGCACAAGCGCGTGAGAAAAAGGATTTGGAAGAAAAAACTTCCGACGACGAGCTTAAAAAGCAGTTCAAAGACGCTATGGACACCGAAGCTAAAGGCGATGAATTTTTTGATACAGGTGACTATATCTCCGCGCAGATGTACTATATGATGGCCATTGAAAAATTCAGCGCGTTGGTTGAAAAGGATAAAGTTCATACCATTCAGAGAAAGTTTGACCTTGCACGGGCGAAAAGTTTAGAGTCACGCGGCAATAAAGTTGAGGCGGAAGATACAGAGCAAAAGGCGCGTAACTTCTATGCCGAGAAAAATTATGAAGAAGCTAAGGCGGCGGCTACTAAGGCTAAGGAACTTTACACTCAACTTGGCATGAAGTCCAAAGTGGCCGATATGGATCTTTTGCTTGAACAAATTGCCACCGACGCCATGATTGATTCCGCCGTAAAGTAGAATTAGCTGGTAGCTGGTAAAAATTAGCTATAAGCTATAAGCTACAATCTACAGGCTAAAGGAGGGGAGCAATGGAACAAAAAAAATATTATGAACATGACTTGAAACGCATGACGGTTTATCAGTTGCAGGAAATTGCGCGACGTGAAAAAATTATTCCTGCCGTTGCCAACCGTTTGGACAAGGATCTTTTGATTCAAACGATTTTGTGGTATCGCGGCGCCGAAAAAGCATTGCTGATAAATGAATATCGTCCCGAAGATTACACGCGGCTTGAAGAGTCTTTCACTAACATAACTTTTCAAGCCACGCCGAACAATTTTCAATGCAACGCCGACATTATCGTTTGGCAGGGGTTAGCCGTAAATTTTTATGACAACATAACCATTAACTACACGCCGCGACTTATCGGCACGAACGCTTTCATTATCGACAACAAGGGCAATTTGTGCTGTGTCTTCAACGTCGAAGAAAAAGTTAATGATGAAAAATATCTTTATCTCAGGAAAAATCGTGACTTCCCTTGCCGCGAATCGACGGTTAAAAATTATTTTTTGATTCTTTTGGAGCGCACTTACTCCGAGATGTTTTTTAATTTTTACAACGGCAAGATTTCTTTCGTGCAGGAAAATATTCCCGCGTACTGTCTGCAACTTTTAAACTTTCAAGTCCGCGAGCCTGCCGTGTTGAAAATGCCGGTAGCGATAGATTTCGGCACGTCCAGCACGACGGCGGGAGTTTTGGATTTTTCAAATAAAATCTCTCTTGCCAAATTCAACGCCGAAAAAATTACGCACGCGATTTTTTATGACCACGACGGCAACACAGTCAATATGATTCCCACGATTATCGGCGTTATGTCGCTTGAAGACCCTGAAAATCCACAATACGTTTTCGGCTACGACGCTTTAAACTTATCGGTGTATTTGGACGAAGGCTACACGATTTTTTACGACGTAAAGCGTTGGATTGCCGATTACGACAAGGACGCGGAGCTTACGGATAATTTTGGGCGTCGCGCCTTTGTCAGTCGAAAAAAAATCCTGCGCGAATTTTTTATTTACATAATTCATTCGCTGGAAGATTACATAAAGGGACGTGTTCGCAGTGTTCACATTTCCGGTCCCGTCAAGCAGAAGGGCAAGTTTCAGCGAATGTTTCAAGAGATTTTGTCCGAGTACGCCGTTGAAAAAAGTGAAATGATTGATGAAAGCGTTGCCGTGCTTTACAACACGATAAGCGAATTTATCGAGAGTAAAACCATTAAAAACCGCGAAAAGTACAGCGCGCTGGTAATTGACTGCGGCGGCGGCACGACGGATATTTCCTCTTGCACCTTTTCTGTCGACGATAACCGCGTTGCCTATTCGATTGACATTGAGACAGGCTACGAAAACGGCAGTACGGATTTCGGCGGAAATAATTTGACGTACAGAATTTTGCAGGCGTTGAAACTTAAAATTGTCGAGACGCTCTGCAACCAATATTTAAACCGCAGTCCCATTGTCAAGGCGCGGCGTGATTTTTACGGCGAAAAAGATTCATTCGATCAACAAACTTTTATGAAGGCGTCCGCGATTCCCACGCTGAAAACTCTGCTGAAAGATTTCAGTTTAGGCGTTTTTCGCTACATTGATGAGCATGGCGTTTCGGAAGTTTACAAAAATTTTGAGCAGGCGTATATGCAGGCGGAAGAAATTTTGCCGACGCGCTACAAGGATTGGGAGACGCGTAACCGCAATGATTATTTCCGAGTTCGCACAAACTACTATTTTCTCTTTATGCTTGCCGAAACCATAAAGCAAGATTTTTTCCAAAACTACGGCATTCTGCGCGTACTTCTTTCTGTCGAAGGCAACCGCGATAAGCCGGACAGAAATTGGGAGCTTAATCGGCAGTATGAAGATTTTGACGAAGATACAATTAAAATTCCGCTGGACAAGTGGAAGTTGACGCTGAGAAATTCCGACGGTCTGACACTGTTAAAAGATTTGCCGGACATTTCTTTCAGCGTTTTTGAAATTGAACCGTTGCTTAATCCCGACATTTACAATATCATTCGGCAACTGCTTGACCCGATTTATGAAAGCGGTGAGATTGAAGATTACAGCTTGATTAAGTTAAGCGGGCAGTCTTGTAAGATTGAGCTTTTTCGTACCGCACTGAAAGAGTTTGTACCCGGCAAGCTGATTAAGTCCAAGCCTAAAGCCGATTCGCCGTCCGATAAAAACGAATTGAAAATGTCCTGCATTGACGGCGCTTTAAAATACCTGCGCGATAAAAAATTCGGTTACGCCGATATCAAGATTACGCATAAACGTCCGCACTTGCCGTACATTTTGACCGGATTCACGCATAAAGGCGAGGAAGTGGCGCTGATTGATGATAATTTAAAAAAAGACAGGGGCGTACTTTCGCGCAATATCGAAGATTTGACGCTGACCGTGTATCTTAAGGACAAGGATAAAAATCTGCGGCAGGAATTGATTTACGAATGTATGCTTGATGAATTTGAGGCTAAACGGCAGGAAGAGATTGAAGAAATTTACGGCGACAACATTCCGCAGGATGAAACGGACACCATTGTAAACGGCGAAGTGAAATTTTTTGTTCGCGCCGAGCCGTCCGATTGGGGCTTTGTCATTGTCCCTGTCTACCGCGCAGATGAAACGCTTTACGTCGGCAGGGAAAAATTTTTTAACTTTGAAAGTGATAACTGGATTAAAAACTTTTTTGACGGTTTAAAATAATGTGGAAAAAAATTTTAGCATTGCTGTTGACGTTTATGTTGACGGCAAATTTTTTATCGGCAGACGCCAAAACTAAAGCAGAGAAAGACGCTGAAAAGAAAGCCAACAAAGAATTTGAACTGCAGAAAAAACGTGAAAAGGAATTGGCAAAAGCCGCACGAAAGACGAATATTTTAAAAGTGGCGCAATGGGCGAATAACGGTGACATTCGAGCGCAGATGATTTTGTCCTACGCCTACGCGACGGGACAGCGCGTCGACAGAAACAAAAACACTGCGGCTCAGTGGCAGGCGAAGGTTGAGGAGTCCAATGCCGATTTGGTAAAAAATTTTATACCGCTTGAATACATTAACAAAAAAGTTAAACTGCCGCGTCTTTACGGTTTGGCGGCGTCACGTTCGCAAATTGGTCTGTACGTCGACCAAAATTTTGATGACGCACTGCGTTGGGCGGAGCTGGGCGCGTCGGAATTTGACACGCTGTCTTTCGCGATTATCGGCGCGGCTTATTACACGGGGCGCGGTTATCGGCAGGATTACAAGAAGGCGATTGAATTTTTAAAGAAAGCCGGCGACGAACCGATTGCCTTAAATCTTTTAAGTGACGCCTACGCTAAGGGTAAAGGCGTTGACCAAGACCTAGAAAAAAGTAAATTCTACGCCGATTATTTGAAGTCGGTACAGCAACCTAAGATTGATAAGCGCAAGGAAAAGAATCAGAAGAAACTTGACGAGCAACGAAAAAATAATTAAGGATTAAGAATTAAGGATGAAGGATTAGGATTAAGAACTAGAATTAGGATTAAGATTAAAGATTAAGGATTAGTTTTTAATTCTGCATTCGTAATTATTAATTCGTAAGTCGGAGGCGAAGTGAATGGGGATTTTTGACAGCGATTTTGATATTGAAAATTATGTTTTGAAACGAATACCGGAGCTTGAAAATTTGGAGGAGCGCGACCTTTTTAAAACGATTGTCGGCGGTTCAACGATTCAGCTTTACAACCACGTTAAGGAAGAGTACGACGCGCTTGAACGGCGGATTTTTGCCGAAGCGCCTAAGGCTCTGCGTATGCCGAATTTATACACCTGCGTGATTGACGCCGAAAAGTACGATATGACGGATTTAAGTATGTTTCCGATGTTTCCGGAGGATCTGCGCGAAAAGAAAGTTGACGCCGCCGAAATGATTCACGCCGTCAGCAATAACCAAGAATTTTATTTGTACACTTGCATGATTAAGGCGGATTATCTGGCGCTGAAAAAATTAATTCAAACGCCGCGCAGATTTAAAGGCGTCATTGAAAATGAATTTGGTGAGACTCCGGCTGAATTTATCGTAAAGCCGAATGAAAAATATTTAAAACGCGCACAGGAGCTTTACGACATTGCGAAATTAAATTTTCTCCCGTGGCGCAGTATCAATACCGCGTACCTTTACAAGCTTTTCGACGTGTACGTTGTGTCGATTGAAAAATGGGACGACCAATTAGAAGTTCGCAAGGTTACGACGGAATTTGACGAGTTCAGCGAAAATATTTTGTACAAGCCGTTGCCGATTTGGAATATTTGGGAAACGACGATTAAAGCCAATTCCTACCCGCAACCTGCCGTTGACAGAAAATATTTTGAGCATTATTTGTACCAAAAGCAATTCAATGAAGGTCACGAATATTTATTGCGCCGCGCAGATTTCGTTATCAGAAACATTTCGCGCAGGGACGGCGACGTTTATATAATTTGTGACAGCGATTTACCGAATGACTGGGATTTTTATGAATTTTTTCCGCCGCCGGAGCAAAAAAATTACGCCAACCCCGTACTAAGCAATGCGCAAGATGAAAGTTTTTCGCGCAATATGATTGAGTATTTCGGTCAGCGCATTAAGACGCGGACGGAGCTTGTACGCTTTTTCAATTCATTTCAGTGCCGCAATTACTTAACTTTTGTCGACGCGAAGGTTAAAGGCAAGCCGCGCAGAATTGAAACGTATTCGACGGAAGAATTTATCGACTACGAATACCGTACCGGCGACAGGGCGCAGGCGTTTGAATTTTCATTTCGACCGGCTGACGAAGATTTTTATTTGAACCGCGACATTATGAGCTTTTTGGTTACGGAAGTTCAGCACTTTTTCCCTGAATATCAATGCATCGGAAAGCTTGTTTGAATTTAGAAT